>SLNM01000344.1 GCA_007133055.1 Lentisphaeria bacterium | reverse complement strand
CACCAGCCGAGCCGAATTTCGTCTACATCTGCGCCAGGACAACGCCGACCTTCGACTCGCCGACCTGGGCCGCAACGCCGGCCTGATCAGCCAGGCCGACATCGAAAAAACGAACAAACTGGCGGCAGAAATCAATGCCACCCGGCGCGAGCTGCAACGTCGCCATCATCAAGGCAACTCCTTGTGGGCGCTGCTACGGCGACCAGGCACCACCTACCAGCAACTGCCCGAAACTCCGCAGGCCAGCCCGAGAGCTGTCGAGCAACTGCAAATTGAAGCGCGCTACGAAGGCTATATCAAAAGACAAACGGCACAGGTGGAAAAAATGCATCAGCTCGAAGCCTGGACCATCCCCCCCTCATTCGATTATCAGACCATCCCCGGGCTGCGAGCCGAGGCCCGCCAGAAACTTGCCAGAATCGCCCCCGAAAACCTGCGACAGGCCGCTCGCATCGACGGGGTCACCCCGGCTGAAATCGCCCTCCTGCAAGTTTGGCTTAAGCGCACGCAGGAGCCAGGCTAGACCCCGTGCGAAAAGGTGCCGGTTGACGATTATGAAATTACGCTATTTTGAGCACAAGGGGGTCGCAAGTTTAACGACACTCAGAAAGAAAAATGCCCAACCAGTCTATTTTCAGGAATACTATGAAAACAGGGCGTTCCATTTGCGCTTAAAAGTGAGTTCTGTTAATCGTTTTCCGATGGCTCTTGTCCCCCTTTCGCATATTTCGCGGTTGAAAAATGCAGCCCCTGCCCAAAAAAAATCAAGCGTTGCAGGGAGACAAGGGGACTTTTTTTGACAAATTTTCAGAAAACGACTTGACAACAGTAAGATGCTCTGATCCGCAATCACTCGCAATCACGTACCGCGCTTCCTCCGTAGGTCGGGAATCTGTCCCGACCACCACGCCACCACTGGGCTTCCTCCGTAGGTCGGGAATCTGTCCCGACCACCACGTCACCACTGGGCTTCCTCCGTAGGTCGGGAATCTGTCCCGACCACCACGTCACCACTGGGCTTTCTCCGTAGGTCGGGAATCTGTCCCGACCACCACGTCACCACTGGGCTTATCCCGGTGGAGCGAATGTTTTATATAAGATGGGAAAAATTATAGCCACGAAAAACACCAAAAGCCACAAAAAGGCGGCGCAGCCGCTTGGAATTCCGCTCGCGCAGCGAGCGCTTGAAGGCCGGTGGTCTCCACCGGAAAAGTCTGCAATTTTTAACAGAAGCTCGCCAAGGGAAAGGCCGGTAGCCCCAAAGGGGCGGCATCATCGTAGCCCAGGGTTAAGCGAAGCGCAACCCTGGGTAGCAGTCAGAAAAACAATTGTGCCCTGAAAGGGCACTTCAACCGTCCTGAAGAAACACGCTTCAAAGGCAATGATTCGACACAATCCGACCGTATCGGTGAGATGGGTACAGCTTCTACGGGCGGGGACCTGACACACTTGCAAGCTAAGTGGTCAGGCAGGCTGCCCGTAGGTACAACTTATAGTACGCACGGTCGTCCTCGGCCGTGCAGTCGCGAACCGGTGGTAATACGGTCGTCCCCGGCCGTATCGGCGAGCGGGGTGCAGTCTCTACGGGCGGGGACGCCCGTAGGTACAACATTCTCCGCCGACATGGTGGAGCAACGGGAAAAGATGTCGTTCAAGTTGCGACCCCCTTGTGCTCAAAATAGCGAGGTCTGAAATTCAGGTCTATGACCCTTTCATTGTAATGCGTAAGCGAAAGGCGGAGATTTCTTACCGGTCGACGAGCATGGCGACGATGACCATCAGGTGGCCGCTGCTTCCTCTGCGGCAGAGCCGAACCAGTGTTTGGTGCGCAGGCATACTTTCACCAGCATCAGCATGATTGGCACTTCGATCAGCACTCCGACCACGGTCGCCAAAGCGGCTCCGCCCAGTCCGTAGAGCATGGTGGCGGTGGCGATCGCCACCTCAAAATGGTTGGAGGCGCCGATCATGGCGGCGGGCGCCGCGTTTTGATACGAAAATTTCAGCAATTTTGCCAAGCCGTAGGTGATGCTGAAGATCAGGATCGTCTGAATCGACAAGGGGATGGCGATCCAGAGAATGGTCAGCGGGTAGGCAACGATTTCATCGCCCTTGAAGCTGAACAGCAGCACCAGAGTGCCGAGCAGCGCAATGATCGAAACCGGTGTCAAGACATGCAAAAATTTCTCGGAGAACCATTCGATGCCCTTGGCTTTGATGATCCATTTGCGCGTGAAATAGCCAGCCACCAGAGGCATGGCCACGTAGATGCCGACCGACAGCAACAAAGTCTCCCAAGGCACCGGCATCTCGTTCACGCCCAGCAACCAGCCGCCGAGCAGACCATAGAGAACCAGCATGGTCAGCGAGTTGATCGCCACCATGACCAGGGTCAGCCCCTGGTTCCCCCGCGCCAGATAGCCCCACATCAGAACCATCGCGGTGCAGGGGGCGATGCCGAGCAGAATGGCGCCTGAAATGTAGGAGCGCCACAGCTCGACATCGGTGCCGTCCTTAAGCACTTCCGTGCCGGGCATCAGGTCGCGAAACAGATAGCCGAGAAAAAACCAGGCGATGGCGAACATGGTGAAGGGCTTGACACACCAGTTCATAAACAGGGTGAGCAAAACCGGTTTCGGAGTCTTGCCGGCCTTGATCACCTCGCTGAAATCGATCTTGACCATGATCGGGTACATCATGAAAAAGAGGGCGATGGCGATCGGGATCGAGACTACCGGCGCATCGTCGACATAGATGGCGATGCCGTCCAGGTACTCGGCCACCCCGGGGGCGACCTTGCCCAGCACGATGCCGCCAATAATGCACAGCCCCACCCAGATCGTCAGATAGCGCTCGAACACGTTCAGCTTCTTTTCATTCGGATTTTGCACACTGCAACTCATAAGTATTACTCATTGTATTTAATGACGCAAGAGGATTGCGCAATGCGGTTTTCGTAGGGCGAGAATCTGTCTCGCCCAGACGAATCGAGCCTGGTCGAGTCAGATACTCGACCTACAATTGGCTCGATTTGCCCATTTCGCGTTTCTCTATGACTGGGCGATTCGGCCTATTGCACCTGGGCGCCGCACCCGCCGCAGAACTTGGCATTTTCCGCCAGGCGGTTGCCGCACTGGCCGCAGAAGGCGGCGGCGGCTCCGGGAGCGGGCGCGGCGGGCGTCGGGGCGGCTTGAGTTGCCTGGGCGCGAGTGGGGATCAGAATGTTCCGATCAATGTCGGGCATCATCTTGCGCAGTGTATCGTCAAAAGCCATGCGCATAATGCGACCGGCATCGTCCTCGTTGATTTCCACTTCCGCCTCGCCGCGGGCGCTGACCCCGGCCAGAGACACGCCCATGCTGCTGGCCGTGTCCTGCTGACGGAACTGACTGAAGTGCGCGGCTTTAACCTCGCCGGTCGAGGGGTCGACCAGGCGCAGATCCACCCCCATTT
>SLNM01000330.1 GCA_007133055.1 Lentisphaeria bacterium | reverse complement strand
TTTCTTTGCCTATGCAGTTCTCATCCATCTTTGCGATCTTTGCGCCTTTGCGAGAGTCATTCTTTCTGTCTTCGAACAGCCATATAGGTGCTTTCTGCCATGATTCTCTCCTGACACCTGAAATCTGACACCTGAAACCTGACACCTGACACCTGAAACCTGAAACCTGACACCAAGCTGCTACCCACAAAATCCAAGAAAAAACTATTGGCAACCCATTCGTTTTAAGAAAGAGCCGATTCTTTCGATTTGCTCCCTCGTTCATAGCGGTTTTGCCGCCGTAATCTCAGTCTGCGGAGGCATCCTTATGTTTCTGCCTCCTCGCCCGCACTCTCAGCCGAAGGGCGTTCAGTTTGATGAACCCGTCGGCATCCGCCTGGTTGTAGGCGCTGTCGCTTTCGAAGGTCGCCAGTTCCGGACTGTAAAGTGAAAAGGGCGACCGTCTTCCGACCACCTGGCAGGTTCCCTTGAACAGTTTGCAGCGGACATCTCCGGAGACTTCCTTCTGGCTTTCGGTGATTGCCGCCTGCAGCATCTCCCGTTCCGGGGCAAACCAGAATCCATTATAGACCAAGGTCGCATAGCGGGGGATCAGGGAATCACGCAGGTGCATCACTTCGCGATCCATGGTCAGGCTTTCCAATCCGCGGTGGGCGTGATGAAGAACCGTTCCCCCCGGGGTTTCATAGACCCCGCGCGACTTCATGCCGACAAAGCGGTTTTCAACCAGGTCAATGCGTCCGATCCCATGGCGGCCAGCTCGTTGGTTAAGCTCCCGGAGCAGGCTGGCCGGACTGAGCTGCTGGCCGTTGATCGCAGTCGGGCGTCCCTGTTCGAAATGGATTTCCACCATTTCCGGCCGGTTCGGAGCTTGCTCGACCGGGCAGGTTAGAACCCGCATATCATCCGGCGCCTCCTGCCACGGATCCTCCAGGACTCCGCCTTCAAAGCTGATGTGCAGCAGATTGCGATCCATGCTGTAGGGCTTTTCCGGAGTGACCGTGATGGGTATCTGCCTGGTTTGACAATAATTAATCAGATCGGTTCGCGATTTCATTTTCCACAGGCGCCAGGGGGCGATAACTTCAATGTCCGGCTGCAGGGCATAGGCGGTCAGCTCGAAACGGACCTGGTCATTGCCTTTGCCGGTGGCGCCATGGCAAATGGCGGTGGCCTGCTCGGCGCGGGCGATTTCCACCAGCCGCTTGGCAATCAGGGGGCGGGCAATCGATGTGCCGAGAAGATAACCATTTTCGTAGACTGCGTTGGCCTGAAGCATGGGAAACACGAAGTCTTCCACAAATTCCTCGCGCAAATCCTCGACGTAGGTCTTGCAGGCACCGGTGCGGGCCGCCTTTTCATCCAGCCCATCCAGCTCCTCCTCCTGTCCAAGGTCGGCGCAGAAGGCGACCACTTCCGCCTGGTAGGTCTCCTTCAGCCAAACCAGGATTACCGAGGTGTCCAGTCCTCCGGAATATGCCAGCACAACCTTCATGGTTCCAAAAGTCTCCCGATGTTAAGTTGATATTTAGGGAATTGCGAAATAGGCGAATCGAGTCAATTGTAGGTTGGGAATCTGTCCCGACCAGGCTCGATTCGCATGGTCGACTCGGATAGTCGACCTACGAAATCTGCATTTCGCAATTCTCTGTTAAGTTGATATTATATTGTTTGTCAAGTATAATCACAGGATCGTTCCGAGCCTTTCGTTCAGTCGTGAAATCAAATGTGACGGCTAGCCTGAATAATTCATGAGCCATCTGCTGCGAGGCACCATTGCACGCAATCTCAACAGCTTGCAGCCGACACTGATCTTGGAGTACGTCAAGTACGCCCGCGACCGGTTTACGGCTGCAAGCTGCTGATCTCACGCACACTGGCACCTCTCGCTACGAAGTTCATGAATTAATCAGGCTAGGTCCGGCTGCGGTCATACTGCATCAGTCATTGTCAAACCATAAAATAGCATTGCAAACAGGCGAACACAAGTTGCAAAGGAAATGAAGTCCGGTATAGTTCATTCTGACAACCAGACTACGGTTCGCTGTCTCGAAAGTGAAGATTTTACAATAGTTGGGAACACGAAAAAGAAAGGAACCATGAACATGACTGCCATCTTTGATGTTTTCGCCCGTGAAATAATCGACTCCAGGGGCAATCCGACTTTGGAGGTTGAAGTAACCCTGGAAAGCGGGGTCATAGGCCGGGCCGCCGTGCCCTCGGGCGCCTCGACCGGTGAAAATGAGGCTTTGGAATTGCGGGACGGCGACAAAACTCGCTTTCTTGGCAAAGGAGTGCAGAATGCAGTGGATAATGTCAACGAGAAAATTTTCCCCGAAATCGAAGGCATGGACGCCCTCGACCAGGTGGGGGTTGACAGCGCGATGCTCGAGCTGGATGGCACCCCGAACAAAAGCGAGCTTGGCGCCAACGCCATTCTCGGCGTTTCCATGGCCACCGCCCACGCCGCCGCCGAAGCTCTGGAGCTGCCCTTGTTCCGCTATCTTGGCGGGGTCAACGCCAAAACCCTGCCGGTGCCGATGATGAATATCATCAATGGCGGCGCCCACTCCGATGCTCCGATCGATTTTCAGGAGTTCATGATTCGCCCGGTTGGCGCACCTTCGTTCAAGGAGGCCATACGCTACGGCGCCGAAGTTTTTCACGCCTTGAAAAAAGTTCTGCACGACCGCGGACTGAGCACTGCCGTCGGCGACGAAGGCGGCTTCGCCCCCAGCTTGGATGGGATCGAGGATGCCTTGGACGCCATCATCCAGGCCATACAGGCGGCCGGCTACCAGCCTGGTCGGGACATCTCTATCGCTCTGGACTGTGCCGCTTCCGAGTTCTTTGAAAATGACAAGTACGTTTTCAAGAAAGCGGCCCGGGGCGGGACACCGAAAAGCCTGGACTCGAAACAGATGGCCGACTACCTGGCAACCCTGATCGACAAGTATCCGATCGACTCGATCGAGGACGGCATGGGCGAGTCGGACTGGCGGGGATGGGCGTTGCTGACCGAAAAAATCGGCGACCGCTGCCAGATTGTCGGCGACGACCTGCTGGTCACCAACGTCGAGTACCTGGCTCGGGGCATCAAGGAGAAGTCGGCCAACTCGATTTTAATCAAGGTCAATCAGATCGGTACTCTGACCGAAACTCTGGACGCCATTGAAATGGCCCACCGTGCCGGCTGGACAGCCGTGGTCAGCCACCGTTCCGGAGAAACCGAGGACACCACCATCGCCGATATCGCCGTGGCCTTGAACACCGGTCAGATCAAGACTGGCTCGATGAGTCGCACTGACCGGGTCTGTAAGTACAATCAACTGCTGCGGATCGAGGAAATGCTGGGGGAGAATGCGGGCTACGGCAAGGCGTAGGTCGAGTATCCGACTCGACCATTGGCGTAGGTCGAGTATCCGACTCGACCATTGGCGTAGGTCGAGTATCCGACTCGACCAT
>SLNM01000061.1 GCA_007133055.1 Lentisphaeria bacterium | reverse complement strand
GAGCCGACTTGCCAACCGGCGAAGACGGTTTACTGTAAACGGGAGTTTTGAAACACAAAGAATAAAGGATGATTGAAGCAATGACGCAGGAGACGAAAGCGAACATTGGCCTGATCGGCCTGGCGGTAATGGGTGAGAACCTGGTGCTCAACATGGAGAGCAAGGGGTTCACGGTGGCGGTTTACAATCGAACCGTGGAAAAGGTTGACAATTTTGTCGGCGGCCGCGGGCGCGGCAAAAAGATTGTCGGCTGCCATTCGGTCGAGGAATTGTGCGCCCGTCTGGAGCGTCCGCGCAAGGTCATGCTGCTGGTCAAGGCAGGCCAGCCGGTCGATGATTTTATCGAGCAGGTTCTGCCCTGGCTGGAGGAGGGCGACATTGTGATTGACGGCGGCAACAGTCATTTTCCGGACACCATTCGCCGCACCCGCTATCTCGAGTCCAAAGGGATGCGCTACATCGGCACCGGGGTTTCGGGCGGCGAGGAAGGGGCGCTCAAGGGGCCTTCGATCATGCCCGGCGGTTCGCCTGAGGCCTGGCCCCACGTCAAGCCGATTTTTCAGGGCATCGCGGCCCGGGTCGAGGACGGCAGTCCATGTTGCGAATGGGTCGGCAGCGATGGTGCCGGGCACTATGTGAAGATGGTGCACAACGGCATCGAGTACGGCGACATGCAAATGATCTGCGAGGCCTACAACCTGATGCGCGGTGCTCTGGGCATGAGTGCGGAGCAGATGCATGAGGTGTTCGCGCAGTGGGATGAAGGCGAGCTGAACAGCTATCTGATTGAAATTACCCGCGATATCCTGGGCGAACAGGATCCGGAGACGGGGCGGCCAATGGTCGATGTCATCCTTGACACCGCCGGTCAGAAGGGCACGGGCAAGTGGACCAGCCAGAGCGCCCTTGACCTAGGGGTGGCGGCGCCGACGATTGCCGAAGCGGTGTTCGCCCGCTGTGTGTCCGCCATCAAGGAGGAACGGGTGGCGGCCAGCAAGGTGCTGACCGGCCCGGAGCCGGCCTTCGACGGCGACCGCGAGGCATTTGTCGAGGACATCCGCCAGGCTCTTTATGCGTCCAAAATTTGTTCCTACGCCCAAGGCTATCAGTTACTGCGGGCGGCCGCCGAAGAGCATGGCTGGGATTTGAATTATGGCGAAATCGCTCTGATGTGGCGTGGCGGCTGCATTATTCGCGCCCGTTTTTTGGGGGATATCAAGGCCGCTTTCGACCGCGAGCCGGAGCTGAGGAATCTGTTGCTCGATCCTTTCTTCACCGACATTGTCGAGCAGTGCCAGGAGTCCTGGCGCAAAGTGATTGCCACCGCCGTCGGCATGGGGGTGCCGGTGCCCGCTTTCGCCAGTGCTCTGGCCTATTATGACTCCTATCGTTCGGCCACTCTGCCGGCCAATCTGCTGCAGGCGCAGCGTGATTATTTCGGCGCTCATACCTATGAGCGGGTCGACAAGCCGCGCGGCGAGTTTTTCCATACCGACTGGAAAAAACTGGGTGGGACCACGGTGTCCAGCACCTACAACGCTTGATATAGTAGTCCTTACAGGGAATTGCGAAATGCAGATTTCGTAGGTCGACTATCCGAGTCGACCAAGCGAATCGAGCCAGGTCGGGACAGATTCCCAACCTACGATTGGCTCGATTCGCCTATTTCGCAATTCTCTGTAGTCCTTACGATTGGGGACGGCGGGCTCCGCCGTTAATTACCGTCCGAGGCCGGACGGCTCCAGGTCTTGGAATATATGGCTCCCGAGTCCGGGATTCTTTGTTCTAATCTTTGCCGCGAGCCTTGTAGATGCAATTTTCCCCGCCCGGAAAGGCTCGTGCCTTTTCGGCCTATGCACTGTGCTGGGGGTTGACAAGAAAACAAACAGGAAAGGGTGTCATCATGCGCAAGCAAATTCGGGTTAGAGTAGTGTCGATGGTTTTGGCAATGGCCATGGCGTGGGGGTTTGCAACAGTTCCCGCCATGGGCGAAGGCCGGGATGATCAGGCGGTGTTTGATCGTTCCATGCGTTATCTTGATACGGGCGGCGTGCTGCTTATGCTGATCAACGGCGCCGATTTCAGTGCCGGGATGCTGGACGGCATCGATCACCTATGGGGACTGGTTCGCCAGGCGGCGGATCAGGAACAGGCGCTCGACAGTCCAAGCTTTGTCATGGCGGAGAAAGTTTTTCACTTGGTGCGGGCGATGATCTCCGACAGCGGTCTGCCTGAAATCAATGCCTTCGGTATGAGTTCCAAGCGGCGGGAGGAGGGCGGCTTTGTCAACCGCACGGTGTTGGACATTGCAACGGTCGAGCGTCCGGGCATTGCCTGGCAGTTGCTGTCGCCCGAGAATCGGCCGCTGGATTCATGGCGGGTGTTTCCGCCCGACACGGTAATGGGATACTATGGTGGTTTTGATCTTCACCTGCTGTTTTCGTGGCTGCGAGACCAGATCAACCAATCAGAATTCCACGAAGCCCAGATGGGGCTGGCGATGGTGCTGGAGCAGATGCGGCAGTCGGGGATTGATCTGGACAGCCTGCTGGCATCCGGCAACGGGGACATGGCCTGGGTGGTGACCATGCAGCCCGACCGGCGGGTCGCTCTGCCCATGAACGGCGGGGATTTCCAGGCTCCGGTTCTCGAGGGAGCGCTGCTGCTCGGTGTCCGGGATGATTACTTGTTCGGGATTCTGGACATATACCTGACGATGATGTTCGAGGGGCAAATCGAACGGCGCGAGGCGGACGGGGTCAGGTGGCGCCTGCTGGACATTGATGAATTCTACCAGGGCCAGTATCCTTTGCAGCCGGTCATGGCGCGGTTCGACCAATACTTGGTCGTGGCCAGTACGCAGGCATTGGCCGAAGCCGTGGTCGAGGTCAGCCGCGGCCGTCAGGAGTCCTTGTATGACACCGATCAGTTCAACCGACTGGCGGCGGGACTGCCGCGACAGGTCAGCAGTTTCACCTATGTGTCCCCCGAGCTGATGCAGGAATACCGGGACTTTCTCACCATGACCATGGCGGATGAGGACCCGAACGTCCGGATGTTCATGGAGCAATGGATGAACTTAACCATGGGCAAGGACAGTTTTGCCGTGTCTGTAGGCTACACTACCGACAGCGGCATGGCCACGGCGAGCAACAGCCCCCATAGTCTGCGCCAGACTGTCCTGCTGCCGGTGGTGGCGGTGCCCGCGGTTGCGGCCGGCATGCTGATGCCGGCTGTTTCCACCGCACGGCAGCGCGCCCGGGCCGTCTCATGCGCGAGCAATCTGCGGCAGGTGGGGATAGCCTGCATCATGTATGCTTACGACCATAATGAACGCCTCCCTCAGTCATTGGCGGCGGTGAAAGAGTATGTAGGCGACGATTCAGTCTTTACATGTCCGGTCACCGGTCACGACTACCTCTATTTCGGCGGTGGTTATAGTTTGCGGGATATTGAGTCTCCGAG
>SLNM01000317.1 GCA_007133055.1 Lentisphaeria bacterium | reverse complement strand
CGCCAACAGCCGCCGGGCCGCCGCAGGCGGCAGATCGGAGCGACCGAGATGGACTCCGTCCGCCGACAGAGCCATGGCCAGATCAACCCGGTCATTGACAATCAGCGGCACCCGCAGCCGGCTGGTCACCGCCCGTACTCGCAATCCCAGCTCGTAAAATGTTCGAGTCGGGAGTTCTTTGAAGCGCAGTTGCAGCATAGTCGCCCCGCCGCTGCCCAGGCAGGATTCCAGGACGGCAACAAATTCATCCCCGAAGCGAGACAGCACTGAAGTGTCGGTCGCCAAGTACAAAGAATAGTCGGGGATGAAGGCAGGGTCTTTCATGGTGAGTCAAATCATTCCGGCAGGCCGGAACCCTCTTGTCAGCGCCATGCACAGTCGCCGACCGATATAAAATCTCCACCTCTCACCGGCGTCTCAACGTCAGCCCGCAGCTTTGCGCGGTTCCGGCCGGTCTTCGGGTGCCCGCGAAGGCTTGTGCCAGACCGCGACCAGGGCGCTGGCGATAAAGATGGAGGAGTAGGTTCCGACCAAGACCCCCACCAGCATGACCAGAGCAAAGTCGTTGATCGCCCCGCCGCCGAACAGAAACAGACTCAGTACCACGAGCAGCGTGGTAATTGAAGTCAAAAGTGTGCGGGACAACGTCTGATTGATGCTGATATTGATGATCTGCCCGTAGGTTTTGTTGCGAAGCAGGCTGATGTCCTCGCGAATACGGTCGAACAGGACGATGGTGTCGTTGAGCGAGTAACCCATAATCGTCAGCAGCGCGGCCAGTACCGGCAGCGAAAGCTCCCGACCCAGCAGCAGGTAGACCCCGCCGGCAATGATTACATCATGAATCAAAGCGACCACCGCCGCCACCGCATAGGCCAGCTCGAAGCGGAAGGATATATAGACCACGATCGCCAGCGCTACCAGAACCGCGGCGATAATGCCCTGGCGCTGGAACTCCCGCCCGACCAAGCTGCCGACACTGACCGTCTGCACATGTTCCAGCCTGGTCCGGGGGAAGCCCTCCTGCAGTGCCTGAACAAACTCCTCCACCTCAACTGCGTTCACACCCTCCTGATCCTCCTGAAACACCACCTCCAGCAAGGGCGCATCATGCGCGGCTCCGTACTTGTAGCCCACCCGGACATTCGGGTAGCCCAAATTCTCCATGAACTGACGCACCTCCGCCACGTCCGGCTGCTCCTCCTGCTCATGCCGCGGCAGACGAAAAGTCATGGAAGTGCCGCCGGCAAAATCAATGCCGAGGACGTCGCGCCCGCGCATCAGAACACCGCCAATGCAGAATATCGCCAAGACCACGGACAGGGCTGCGGCGACTTTGCGATAATTCAGGAACTGCACGTTTGGATTGCGCACGAAAGCGGCCATTGTCAGTTTACGCAGGCGGCCAAAGTAAAGGAACAGGTCGAAAATCGCCCGGGTCATGAACAAGGAAGTAAACATGCTGGTAACAATACCAATGCCCAGGGTGACGGCAAAGCCGCGAATCGGGCCGGTTCCGAAGCGCAGAAGAATCAGCGCGCTGATGAGGGTGGTGATGTTGGCGTCGAAAATTGTGACAAAGGCGCGCCGATAGCCTGCCGGAATAGCGTTGCCCAATGATTTTCCATTGTTCAGCTCCTCCCGAATACGCTCGAAGATCAGGACATTGGCATCGACCGCCATGCCGATGGTTAGAATTATGCCGGCGATACCCGGCAGAGTCAGAGTGGCTCCGAGCAGAGCCAGCGTGCCCAGTACCAGTACAATATTGGCAATCAGCGCACAGACGGTGACCAGGCCGGCAACCCGGTAGTAGAGAGTCATGAACAGCAATACCACCGCCAGGCCGATGGCGGCGGCCATGGCGCCGCTGCGAATAGAGTCGGCGCCCAGGGTGGGATCAGTGCCGAATTCACTGTCGATTTGAATCGCCACCGGCAAGTTGCCGGAGGCAATGACGCTGGCCAGGCGGTGCGCCTCCTCCGGGCCAAACTGACCGCTGATCGAGGCGCGCCCGCCGGCAATCGGCTCATTGATGTTGGGCGCGCTGTAAACCGTGCCGTCAAGCACAATTGCCAAACGGCGGCCAACATTTTCGGCCGTGATGCGGGCAAAGTCCCGGCGACCCCTGCTGTTGAACTGCAAGGCTACTTCATAATTGCCGAACTGATCCATGGTGGCGGCGGCCCGGTGAACATCCTCGCCACGCACTCGACTGGGGCGGCGGGTGATGAACAATCCATGCTCCTCGACCCGCCCGTCCGGGCGCTCCTGCACCATGGTTACATACTGCCAGCGGGGGTCGATTTCAAAATGGTCCAGCCGGCCTTCCAAATATTGCTCGTAATCATGCACCAGTTGATTGTTGTCTTCATGCACCAGATGGAAATTAAGGCGGGCAGGCTGCCGGAGAGTCTCGCGAATCTCCGCCTTGCGATCCTCGGTCAGCAAAGGCATGCGAATTGAAATCGAGGTGGGACCGACCGGCTGAAGCTCCGGTTCGACCACCCCCAGGTGGTCGATCCGATTGCGTAGAATCTCCACAATCTGGTCACGCACACCCTCGACTGAACGGTCGGATGGTACATCGGCGGCGTTAAAGCCGATGACAAACTCGGTGCCGCCCATCAGGTCCAGCCCCAGCCGCAACTTGCCGGCGGCCACCTGTCGAACCCGGCTGACCACCGTGCTGTTGGCGGCGCCGGGAATGGTCGGCACCTGCACGTAATTGTGCAGCAGCACGCTCGGTTGCTCAACGTTCCCCCGCGCCACTTGCTGCAAGGCAACCGAAGGAGCGGTTTCGGGATCCTCGGCGACCATTTGACGAGCCTCGCCCAAGACCCTTTCGTAGTCCTCGAGCAACCTCTGGTAATGTGCCTGCCGCTGGTCGTCCCCGGCCTCCGCGGCCCGCGCCAGGCCGGCTCGGTAATTCTCAACTTGCGATGATGCCAGTCGCTCGAATGTATCAAAAAAATCCTGGTCCTGCAAAGGGAAGAACGACCAGGTCCAGGCGACTAGAAAAGCGGCAATCACAGCGAATCGCCAGATCAATGAACTCTTCATATTACCAAATTTATCCTCTTCTTCTTAAAATTATCATGAAACAGCCATGCGCTGCCGCAGTCGCGCGGCACTCATGGCTGCCTACTTGGTTTTGGACTCGTTGTCCCCGGTCTCTTTTTGCACCGCCGCCACCGACATGCGAGAAACCTCGATTTCCACTTGGTCGGCAATCCGCACGGTCACGCTCTTGTCTTTCACACCCGTAATGCGACCATGAATGCCGCCGGCCGTAACCACTTGGTCGCCCGCCTTTAGACGCTTGACCATCTCTTGATGTTCCTTGTTCTTCTTTTGCTGCGGCCTGATCAGCAGCATGTACATTATGACAAAAATCAGGATAATCGGGAACAGGGAAACCAAAGGGTTGGCAGGCTGGGTTTCCGCCTGGGCAGTCAGCATTGGCAAACTCGAT
>SLNM01000066.1 GCA_007133055.1 Lentisphaeria bacterium | reverse complement strand
CCGTGTTACCGGCGGTTCGCGGGGGTCATTGCGCCCTGGAGTCCGTCCGGCCTCGGACGGTAATTATCAACGGCGGAGGCCCGCCGTCTCCATGGGTAACGATTGCGAAATTCGGCCATGAATTCCATGCCAAGTGTTTTTTTGCGGTAAATTTAAATCGTGTTAATATGAATGTATAATGACTCATGGCCGAATTCGCATTAATTATGTAGGCTAAATCGTCGCCCGCTTGCAACTTTTAAATTTTACTATATATTAACTTTTTGAACTTTTTGGTCGGCGGAAGCCATGGAAATCGCTGATGGCAATTCGCTGGCTGAAGAAAGTTTCCGGTTAGGTTGATTTGGGTGGACGGTATACGACCAGACCAAATATCGGATTGGGTCCTTGTTCCGAAGCGCCAGGTCTTGCAAACATGCAATAATGCGGTTTTCCGCAGCGCTCTGAGCCCTTGTCGATACCGTCCGCCCTTTTTTTTGGTTCAATCTTCATTCATGAGCACATCATGGCGACTGTCATTCCAGCCTTGCTGACCCGAGCTGAAACTGGCGAGATCGAGGCGCTGGCCGAGCTCGACGCGAACGGACTGCCGGCCGGCCCGAACGAAGCTTTGCCGGAGTATCTGGAGCGCCTGCGAGGCCTGCAAGCGCGATTGCTGGAGGCGGAGGAGGCGCTTGAGACCACGGGCGTGTATCGCTGCGCCGGTCTGCGTCTGCGCCGCGCCCGGAGAGTTTCAGCGGAGACCCTCCGCCAATGCACCGGCGCGACTCTCGAACTGTACAAATTCCAAATCGACTGGGTGCCTGCCTTTTATATCAACCCATCCTTCTCCTGGTTGTTTGGCGGTTGCGCCTACTATTCTCATCCTGATACCTTCGCTCTGATGATCATCCGTCGCTCCTTCGCCAGGCGGCGCAAATGGTTTATTTACGACCGCAACGAAATATTGGCGCATGAAATGTGCCATGTGGCCCGGCTCGCCCTCGGCAGCTCGGCCTACGAGGAGCGGATCGCCTATCGTGTCTCGGAAAGCGCTTTTCGACGGCGCTTCGGGGGTGTTTTCGAGTCGCCGCGTGATAGTTTTTCATTGCTGGGTTCGACTTTGCTTCTGCTGGGGGCGCAGCTTGCACGGATGTTTCTGATTCCGGCTTTGCCGATCTGGCCGTTCTGGTTCCTGGTTGGCGGGGTGGTGGCTTTCCTTCTAGGACGGGACCGGCAACGCCATCGAGTCATGCGACAAGCCGAGGAGAACCTAGTCCGCCTGCTGACAGTCGATGACGCGGCTGAGAGCAAAGTTGGAGAACCGAGACTGGAAGTAGAGCGGAGCGGTGTGCTGGCAGATGCAAATGGCGGGGAGGGAGAAACTGCGGCGGCAACCGAATCGGACGGTACGGGGGAGGGGAGGCATGACGCGAAGCTTGAGGCAATCGACGCGGTCGCCATTCTCTTTCGTTGCACCGACCGGGAAATCGCGACCATAGCCGGATTGTCGGATCCCCGCGAGTTGCAAGCATGGCTGACGGCGCGGGAAAAAAAGGAACTGCGCTGGCAGGTGACGACCCACCGGTTTTTGCGCTAGCATGATTAATCCATACGAATTCGTGTTGGTTTAAACCTAGTCTTGAACCAAAGTCGAAATGGAATAAGGTTCAGGACAAAGTTGAACCCAGGAACAAGCGCGAAACCTTTTCGCATAACCTCAAGCAATCACCACTCGCCAACTATATCACGGATTCAGGTGGTATTCAAGACTGATAATCGAGGCGGGTGAGAATTCCTTCCGCAACTTGTTCATAACCCGTTCTTCCGCCTCTCTCATTCGGCGTTGCTGTTGCGGGGTATGATCGCGATAGCCGGCCAAATGCAGCAGACCATGCACCAAATAGAGAATCAACTCATCCTCCGGTGCCGTTTGATATTGGCGAGCAACCCGGGCGGCGACCACGGGACAGACATAAATCTCCCCCAGCACGTCGTCATCCTCTTCGGCTGGCGGTTCATTGTCGGGGAATTGGGACTGACCGGTTTCGCGGTTTGGACGGAGGTCGAAGGCAATGACATCGGTACGGTTCCGACAGTTTAGAAAGGCGGTATTGATCTGACGGATTTTGTGAACCGAAACGAACACAAAATTAAGGGCGGGGGAGGGGGGCGTCGAAGCAGCGAACTGCTCTTGAAGTCCGCATAGCCGAATGGCTCGTTCAAGCAGTTTGGTCAGTCGGCGCGGGTTCAGCGTTCGCATTTTCCGCACCTGAATAATCAGATTCACCTTCATTGTTTTTTTGCCCTTCCTGGTTGGGGTAGGAAACACGTCCATGGTACATGGTGCACAGGGTTCTGACCATGGTTTCGCGGGCAAGAGCCAGCTCCTGGAAGGTCAGGTCCGCCTGGTCCAACTGGCCATCGTGCAATTTGCCGCTGATGATTTCCCCGACCAGTGCCTGCAATTTTTGCGGAGTGGGTTTTTGCAGTGCCCTGGCGGCGGCCTCGCAGGCATCGGCCAGTCCGATCAGGACAACTTCCTTGCTGACGGGCAGCGGTCCGGGGTAGCGGTAGTCATATTGTCCGGGCAGCGCCTTTTCACGACCCGACTGGGCGTGTTGCTCGGAGGCGCGTTGGTAGAAGTAGTAGATGAGGCTGGTGCCATGGTGCTGGGCGATTGCTTCACGCAGGGTTTTGTTGAGCTTATAGCTGGCGGCCAGAGCCAGACCCTCCTTGACGTGGTTGAGTATGATCAGGCTGCTCATGCGCGGTTGCAGGTTGCTGTGCGCGTCGGGAGCACCCGTAGCCATGGCGTTTTCGGTAAAATATTCCGCCTGCGAAATTTTGCCGATGTCATGGAAGTAGGCGCTCACTCGTGTGAGCAATGGATTGGCATCGATTGCCTTGGCTGCCTGTTCGGCCAGAATCGACACCATCAGACTATGATGGAAAGTGCCTGGCGCTTCGATTTGCAGGCGGCGCAGAAGGGGATGGCTGAGATCGCTCATCTCCAGTAGACTGATATCGGTAACGATGCCAAAGGCATACTCGAAGATGGGCATTAGAGTGGAGGCTAAAATAGTGGTGCCCAAACCGTTGACAAGCGCCACGATGGCCAGGTATCCGAAAGCTTCGGCGGGAATACCGCGGGGAAGGAAAAACAAGCTGGTGGCAAAAAAGAAGGTAAGCCCCAGCCAGACCCCGGCACGGAACATATGGATTCGGCGGCGGGCCCGATAGACCAGGAGCGCACCGACCACCCCGGCAATCACTGCAACAATAAATACTTGCAGTGAATTGCCTGCCTGCAATGCAGCGACCAGGCTGGTGAATACAGTGGTCCAGACAGCGATGCGCAACCCGACCAACTGAGCCGCGAAAACGCCGGCCAGCGCGGCCGGCAGACCACCCAGCAGATAGAACAGCGACATCTCGCGGACTTGCAGCAAATGTATGGTCAGATGAGTGGCGCCGACCTGGATTACAATCAGCAGGACGAT
>SLNM01000249.1 GCA_007133055.1 Lentisphaeria bacterium | reverse complement strand
CCCGATATTTCACCCGCAAGTGAATAGGGCCTTTGGGACGGGGCTGCCAGAGCCATTTGTTTGTTTCCATGCCGTTTTCCATTTCGGAACCTCTGGCAGTCTGGCTTTGGCGCACCTGCTTTTTGCCTCTCCGAAAGTGATAACAAAGTGTAACGCTTAAAATTTTGTTATCATAAATCTTTGGGAAACAAAAAGTTATGAAAGATGGCGGAGAGGCAGGGATTCGAACCCTGGGTACCCGGTGGGTACAATGCATTTCGAGTGCACCGCCTTCGACCACTCAGCCACCTCTCCGCGAGTGAGGACAGGCCGGATGCTATGTCAGCCCGGCATGTGAGTGTAGTCATAAAATAATACCGCAACCGGCGAACTCAAGCATAGACGTATAAATCAGGCAAGTTCAACGCAGTTTAACCAGAAGAACCAGGAGTATTGGGATAAGGAAGGTTTGCAGGAGAAAGAACCTGATCAAAACCTGCGGTTTCGACCAGCCTAGATTTTTAAGGCAATGATCATGGAGTGGGAAGCGAACACGGTGCAGCAGTGCGATCATGCCGCTGGTTCGGCCGTTGCTGGCGGGAGTTTGTTTTGCCCTGTCCTCGGCGATACGGGCCGGTGAGCGCACATCGAAACCGAGCCGCTTGAACAATCGCAGCAGGAGCAGCTTGACCAGTCCCGTGCCACCATTGAGTAGAACCACCGGGGTAATTGAGAAAATCAGGAACGGGTTGCCCGAGGCGAGCACAGCTACTCCGACCAGGAGTCCGAAAAGACGGGAGCCGGCGTCTCCCATCAGGACCGAACTGGGTTCGGCGTTGTACCATAGGTATCCAGCCAGCACGCCGGCGGCGGAAAAGACCAAAATCGCCCACACTGCACCGACTGGATTGTGCGGCACCAGCAGGTAGTCGGCGATTTCTCTGTGTCCGACAATGGCATAAAGGAAACCGCCCAGATAGAACAGGGAAACCAGGGTCAGGGTACCGGCCAGTCCATCGACTCCGTCGGAACAGTTGGTGGCATTGATCGCCACCATCAGAACCGTTACCGCAACAATCAAGTACAGCCATACGGGCAGGGTTACTGCCTGGTCCAGCAAGGGCAGCCAGATGGATACCGGGCGGCCTCGGGAGAAGACAAGGCTGGTGGCGAAGGCGACGGAGAAATCGAGCAGCAGTTTTCGGCCTTCGCTCCAGGCGGCGGTTCCGCGGTCATCGAAATAGCCGCTGAACATAGCTGCGGCCAGGCAGACCGCTATCTGCCACATTCTGACGCCGGGCGGCAGCACCAGAAAAAGCACTGGCAGCAGAGCCAGCATCATAATCAATCCGGCACCCGTCGGCTTGCCCCGGGATTCATCCTTGGCGGAGGCGAAAGGGCGGCCGCGGTCGCAGGGCAGGATGAAGGACAGCCTCGGCAGGATGAAGAAGGTTAGGATGGCACCGCCGACGACACCCATGCCAATCAGCATGATGTGTGATTGAAACAGACGGAAAGGTCCCCAAAGTCGTTCGAGGTAGGGAGCCAGCACAGACAGCATTGCGTCACCACGATTAATTCACAGGTTCAGTTCCGAGCCATGGCTTCAGTCGTTCGCTTAACCCTTGCGCAGCCTTTTCACTCCCGGTTCTCCGGCTCCGCCGTTTCTTCAGGTCTGTCGGTTTCCCAGGCTGTCTCCGGCTCGGGGTCGAACTGGTTTTGTTCATTTGCCGCCTGCGCTTCCGCTCTGGCCTGTTCCCGGCGTTTTCTTTCAGTCCTGGACAACCTCCTGGCATTAGCCTGAATGCTGCGTATATCCAGGTTCACCTTGATCGGCAATCCCAGTCCGAGTCGCTTTTCGGCGTCCTCCATCACCCGTCCTTGAATTTGGTCTCGCAGAGGCACCAGGTCGACATCCGGGACCACCTCCAAATCGATGGAAAACACAATTTGCCCGCGGGTTTCCCGCACTGTAACCGAGGACAATGAGACCTCTTCAAACTCAGTTAGGATACGATGGATAAACTGCCGGATCGCGTTAATGGTTATATACAGATTGCCGGCACTGCCGGCGACCACCACGCCCTTGAATTTGCGTCTTCCGGTCACAAGCGGCCAAAGCAGGCGAACCAGCAATGAGACGACCAGCACCAGAATCATGCCAAAGAAAAAGCCTTGGCAGTAATCGCTCCACTCGGCAATTCCGAGCCATTCGGCAACCTTATCCAGCACATTAGTTCCTATCCACATAATTCACCTCGCTTGTTTATTATTCTTCGGCACCGCTGAGAAAACCGGCTGAAACATATATTATGGAATTTTCCTGCAAAGAATCATCTAATATACTTAGCATCACCGGATTAGTCAATCCATATTGAGTTCACTGTTCCGACGGCTCATTTTCCTTCGGTTTGGGGTTCTCGCTTTTTGGAGGGTTCTCCTCTTCCCGCTCTGCTTCCTCGATATCCTGGATGATCACATCGACTTTACTGACATGATTGCCGGTAAACTCCTCGATGCGATTGCGAATAACCGATTGGACCAATTCCGAGACCTCGGGAATCTTCGCGCCGAAGCGAATCACCAGAGTGACCGCGATATCGACCGTGTCCCCGTCAAATTTAACTACAATACTGCTTTCCGAGCTGCGCCTGCTGAACAACTCGGCCAGCCCGCCCATCAGGCTGCTGCTGGCGAAGCGGACCACCCCGTCCACCTCCAGAGTATATTTGCGGACCAGGGCGGCGAAGACACTTTCCGAAATCCGGATGGCCCCATGGTCGGTGTCGTCCCCCTGGATTGCGGCCGGAATCACGTTGCGCTTTCCATTCGACTCCTGCTCGCCTGATTTTTTTGCGGCATTGCCTTTTCGCTTGTCGCTGAACATGTTCATAATCTCCCTTTATTCATTGGCCTTGTCGAACCACATATTCTCCATCACATGCTCCAGATATCCGGTATGATAATCTCCCCGCATCACGTCCTCCCGATTAATCACAAAATCGGCAAACCCGATTGTGGTGAAAATACCATTGCCCTCGATGATATACTCATGCAGCGCCCGCGAGCACCTGGCCATCGCCTCCTGCCGGTTCCGGCCATGAACAATCAGCTTGCCAATCATACTGTCGTAGTGAGGCGGAATGCGATAGCCCGTATAGACATGAGAGTCAACTCTCACCCCCGGCCCTCCCGGGGGGCAGTAAAGAGCAATTTCTCCGGGGCAGGGAGAAAAATTATTGGCCGGGTTCTCGGCGTTTATCCGAATCTCAATGGCATGACCTTCGAACTTGATATCATCCTGTTTGTAGCCGAGTTTCTCGCCTCCGGCCAAGCGAATCTGCTCTTTGATCAAATCGATGCCGGTAACCATTTCGGTGACCGGATGCTCGACTTGAATGCGGGTGTTCATTTCCATGAAATAAAATTTCTTGTCAGCGCCTAGCAGAAATTCTATTGTACCGGCATTGCTGTAGTTTACGGCTTTGGCCGCCCGCACGGCGGCATCGCCCATTTT
>SLNM01000304.1 GCA_007133055.1 Lentisphaeria bacterium | reverse complement strand
GGTGCCAACAATTTCGATGTCGGCATTGCTGAACATAGCGTTCTGCAAGCCCGCCAGGTCAATCGGCAGCCGGGCATGTACCCGGACGGTGCGCGACTGGTCTTCAGCCGTACCTACGGACACCACGGTGAACAGATCAAACTGGCCGCTTTCAATGGTCACCTCGTATTCCCCCTGGCCCATGCTGCCCGAGCTAAGCGCCGACGGCGGCTGAGTGATACGCTGTATGTCCTCGGCAATATAGGCCAGAGCCTGGGCGGCGGCACCCTCGGCAATCTGCTGGGCGGTCGTGCGAGCAATGATCACTCTGGCCATGTGTCGCTGGTTGCGGGCCATGACTGCGACATTGCCGGCGGCCATGGTGATGATCATAGCGAAAAACAGGAGAGTGACGAAGGCTGAACCGGACTCGCGGTCGCCGCCATACGGGAACCGTCGGCGTTGTACAGTACGAATGTTCATGGCTGGTCTCCTTAGTAATACTAGCAGTGAGTTGCGAAATGCAGATTTCGTAGGTCGACTATCCGAGTCGACCATGCGAATCGAGCCTGGTCGACTCGGATAGTCGACCTACAATTGGCTCGATTCGCACATTTCGCAATTCTTTAAATTATTTAATCGGGCGATTCCCCGATTTCAGACACGCCTGTATCAGTTCCTCGGGCTGACCTGGACCGAGAAATCGCGGGTATATTCCCGGTTGTCGATTTCCCTGCCCAGGGTAAAGTGCATACTTAACTGGGCCGGACGCGGGTCTTCGTCGTTGACCTGCAACTGGAAAATGCCGCGGTTGGGCCCCTTGCCGACCGCGACCGCCACATCGACGGCCCGGCGCAGCCCGCGCCAGCGCACCTTGACATCGCGCAGACTGGGGGTCTGCATGTAGGGTGAAAGGGATCGCAGCTCCGCCTGCCATTGGACATAGCGGCCCTGCAGTGCGGCCAGCGAGTTGACGCCGTTGGCCGCCGTGAACAGCAGTGCGTTATCCCAGTCAACCGCATCACTCAGGTCCGGCTGGTCTCCGGCCCGAATGCGCATGTGAATTTCAGTGTTGGCCGAGCCGTCATGCCGCCAGTTGAGCCCGACATACTCGGGCGAGGACTGGCGGGTGTCGACTATTTTCGAGGTGTAGGTGGCCTTTTCCGGGTAGCTGACCGTGACTTTCTCGACCCCGACAATGCGCTCCAGCTCGGTAAGAACCCCGTTCGCGGTCATCACCCCGTCCCAGTTGACTTCTCCCGAGATGTTGTGGGCGATCACGGCTCCCTCCTCGTTGCGCCCCTGGTAGGTGTAGGTGTTGACGCGGCCGAGCTGATCCGCCCAGGAGGTTGCGCGGTCGTTGCTCGCCGCTGTTTGCACGTAGTAGCTGACCAGATAATCCTTGTCCGGGTCGATCTCGAATTCGGCATAGTTGCTGGTGGCCGCATGGCCGGGATAAATGAAGGCGCCTTGGCCGGAATCAACAACCAGCACCCCGGTTTGGCCGGGAAAGGTCAGTTGCGTGACCGTGCCGGGCACCCCGTTGTATCCGGAATCGTGCTCCATGATGTAGGCCCGGCGCAGGTACAGGCTATGGCTGCCGCTCCCGGCCGCCTTGAAACTGACGGTCGCCCGCCTGCCCGGATAGGCGATGTTTTCGCCGAGGGTCGCCTCCCGTCCGGAGACGATAACGCGAATACTATGAAAGTTATATTGGTCGGAATCAGTTTCCGGCAGATTGTTCAGGCTTTGCACCTGAGCCTCCCAGGAGGGCACGCGCCCGATCATACGGCAGACAATTTCCTCGATGCTCGAGCAGTAGGTGACCTCGGCCCCATTAATGCGGGCTTGGTCGTCGACAAATGTGCTCTCAAGCCAGGTGTCATTGTAGATATTCAAGCTCATATAGCTGCCCGCCTGACTGGCCGGGAAGAACAGTTCCGCATTATTGCTCCAACCGGAGAACTCGGCCATGCTTTTCGAGACCGCGGTCGCTCCTACACTGGCCTCCAGCGGCAGCAGACATTCCGCGTCCGCCGGCAGCCCCGAGGCACTGACCTGAATCTGATCAATGCCGATGTTCATGCCGGCGGAGTTTTCGTTGGCTCCGGTGACGGTGAACCTGTAAGTGTTGTATCCCGGCTCGATAATCCAGGTGCCGAGCGCGTGGTATTCCACCACGTTGTAGCCGGGAGCGTAGGAGTCAACTTCCCCCTGGTCGCTGCTGATCAGGTACCTGGAAACATTGCGTGCCAGGGTCTGGGTCGAAGCGTTGCCCGCATTGAAGGTGTTGCCGCCATGTCCGTTCAGGTAGACCGATTCCAGTTGCTGATAGCGCTGCTCATGGGTCAGGCCGGCAGCGCGGGGCTCGAAAACCGTGCGTCGCAGGACGCGCCCCTCGTTTTCGTCCTCGAATATATGATAGACCACCGTGTGTGTCCATTGAATCTGGTTGTTGCTGTCCACCGGGGCGCCACCTTGATTGCCGGTCCGGCGCAGGACAGGCAGGCTGATTGCCTCCAGTCGGGTGGTTCGGTCCCGGGGCCAAAGAAGAAAATCGCTGCGCGCAGAGCTGGCCAAATCGCGCTTGACCCATTCTTGCACGGTCAATGCTTCATTCTCGAACTGGGCCTGTGCCCGGGAGACTACATAGCTGCGGTAGACGGTCAGAGACAGCGGCGCCATGGCGGCTGCGACCACCGCCAGCATAGTGCTGGCAATCAACAGCTCGGAAAGAGTAAAATGCGCACCCCTTCGAGCCCGGCAGTTCCGGGGATGATGCAAGGCAGGACAATGGCTGGCAAAGGGCTTCATGGATCCGCCTTGAGAATGTCAGGGTTAGTGATTACTGTGGTCAAATTAACCTCGATATTCGGCATGTTGGCCTTCCAGGGAGCGGAAACTTCGACGCTGACCTGCCGGGAGAATCGTACTTCCGAACCGATCAAGGTGGTGCGGAGATATTGTCCGTCGCCGCTGGGTACGCCCTGGTCATTCACCCGGACTTCAGACTCCTCGTACATCGGCAGGTCGATGAAATGAGCGGCGTGAAGCTGGGCAATTCGGCTGTCGGCAACGGACACCGCCCGCGACGACCGGTAGGTATGCACCATGCCCCACTGCACAACATTGATCAGTGCTACCGCCGCGGCAATGATGATTGCCGCTACCACGGTGGCACCCATAATCTCCACGAAAGTAAAGTTTCCGCGGCGGTATGCCCGGTATGCTGGCTGGTGAATAGTCATGGGACAGGGTCTCGACCGATGTCTTTCGACAGACCGACTCTTGGCTTTTTACCTTGCCATCCGCGGCGGCGGTTAGCCGCTCGCAGCGTGGCATGGTTGGAATTTCTCGTCCTCCTCGTTGTCGTTCGACAACCGTTTCGCTGTCGCTTCACCGCCAACGAGTGGAATCCCAACTCATTCAAAGTTGAGCATAAACCATGCCAACGTACCGAAGCTCGGCTGTTTCCATCGAAGCTCAGCCTAGCGCCCCCGCGCTTTTATCAAAAATGAGAATGCAAGCTCGCAG
>SLNM01000346.1 GCA_007133055.1 Lentisphaeria bacterium | reverse complement strand
TTCGCCCGAGCCTTTTGCCAGGTCCGGTTGAATATCGCGCAGCTTGCCATACAGATACCCAACCTGTTTCCAGTCGGCGACCGGGTGAAATTCGGGAAGGGCGGCGAAGAATTCGCGGCAGCGCTGCGCCGACTGCTCCGGCAGGTTCTGTTCCTCCAGCCATTGTTGCAGCCGTTCAACTTCCTGATGAGGATAGGGCAGAGCCGACATCCAGCCGCAGCCGCCCGGCCAGATATGACCAGGCTCTCCCCACAGCCTGGCGGCGGGCGCTTCCAGAAAGAGCGCGTGATATTCGTCGATGAAGGATTGCAGCATCACACTGAACCCTTTGACTTCCTGGCCGTAGGTGGCCAGGCGAAAACTTTCGAGAAAGTCACGCCCGGCCTGGCTGTCGCTGCTTTTCAGGCTCTGAAAAACCTGGCGCATCGCCTCCTGCTTGGCGACGGTCGCCGGATAGCCCTCGAGAATGTCCAGATCGCCGCCCAGTCCAAATTCGAAAGGGAAGGTTTGGATGATGTTAACCAGGAAACTGTCGAGCGTACCAACCCTTAACCGATGGTTGGCGGCCAAGACTTGGCGCAGCAGCCGTGTACAGCGCTGACTATCCAGGTCGATGCGGGCGGGGGCAAGCTGGCAGTCGCGCAGTCTCCGACCGAGCAGCGCCGCCTCCTCGGAACTGTCCGCCGCAACCGCCAGCGCCTGGATTATGCGGTCAAACATTTCGCCCGCCGCCTTGCGCGAGAATGTCAGGGCGACAATGGTTTCGGCCGGCGCACCGCAAACCAGAAGAGCAATGTAGCGGTGAACCAACTGATAAGTCTTGCCGGCGCCGGCCGAGGCGGAAATGGCAAGATGTTGAAAGGGGGTCGCCACCATTCAGCTCCGTTCTGTGTGATCGGTTGAAAATTGCACACACTGCCGAGGCGGATCGCAGAACAGCTCGTCAAACTCATCGAACTGCACTTTGTCCGCCGGCGGCCAGAATCGTCGTCTTTGAATATCCCGGGCCACACCGCCGGCGCACTGCCGGGCATGGTCGAGCATCTCCGGCCCGGGGTCCTGCCAGGCCAGCACCTGGGTGTCGGTGACGGTCTTGGGCAGATTGAAATAACCAACCGCCAGCGATGCCTCGGGAAATCGTTCCCGCACCATCATCAGATACAGGGGCAGCTGCAAGTCGTGCCAGATTTTTTCCTTGCCGTCCACCGTCACCACGGCATAGTCCGGGGTATGCTCGCCCCGGCGCGTGGTCCACAGGGTTTTTTCCGGTATCACCGCCGTCTCCGCGGTTTTATAGTCGAGAATGCGCATGGTGCCATCGGCGTGTCGGTCGATGCGGTCGATGCGCCCGTGAACCGTTCCCGCCGCCGAGTCCCCGTTCAGCACAAGCTGCAAGGACAACTCGGTGTCCATCACCTCCCACCCCTCGTCGTGCAGCCGAGCCTGACAGCGGGCCGCCGCACGCAGGCGCTGACGCAATGATTCGACTTGAAAATGCAGGGGCGGCGGCCAGGCCTGGCCGAACTGCCGGGACAGCATTTGGTCCAGGCGTCCGAGCACCTCCTTTTCCAGCAGGCCATGGTCGGTTACACCGCGCAGCCGGGGGGCGCCCAGAACCTCCAAGGCATGATGGCAGAGAATGCCGAAGTCCAGACTGTCCAGCTCAGTCTTGGTATCGTCCTGGTGCTCCATCTTTAGTATATGCCTAAGATAGAATCGGAAGGGACAGGCCAGGTAGTCGCGAAAACTGGTCGCACTTAACCTGCCGGGAGTTTCCCTGACGGGCACCTGCAACTGCCAACTGAGCATGCGCGGCACTACCGGCGCCGGCTCGGAAATTTCCCGGAAAAGATGCCGGGCGCGTCCCGGAAGCTGTCGGTCGGAGCACAGAAACAGCAGGCGCGAAGGCTTGACAGGGTCGCCGCGGGCGGAATACTTGCCGACAGTAAACACCACCGAGCCGGCGGCTCGGCGCGACTCGATCATGGTGCGCATAAGGTAGGCATCCCGGGCGAACCGGCGATGGTTGTTACTCAGGCCAAGGGCGGTGCGCGCGCTGTCCGGCAAAAAAGGGTCCCCGACCACGGTGGCGGGAACCCGCCCCTCGTTCATGCCGGTTACAATCAAACAGGGTGCATCTTCCCAGGCCAGCTCAAGCCAGCCCTGAAGATCGATGGCGGCGGCGGGGCGCTCGTCGTACACACGGGCGCTTTGCAGACGATCCTCCAGAAGACCGCTGACAATCTCGGGAGGCAGACGCTGGGCGGCAAGCAATTCACTTTCCAGCTCGCCCAGAATGTCGACCAGCTTTTCCGCCGCCTGCTTGAACAACTGATCCTCGCAATGACCGGGCTTGATCTGACGCCCGGCATGGAGCTGGCGGAGCGCCTCCAGCACCGGCTGCACGAGATAGTTGTCGGCGCCTTCTTCGACCGGCGGCAGCAGTCGTTCGATGATCTGGCAGGCCGTTTGCAGGAGCTTGGTCCGTTCATCGCGGCCAGACTCCGCCTTGACTTCAAGGAAAGTGGCGGGAAGATGTTGGTTCTGAATCGTATCCAGATGCTCCAGCAGCCGGTCGGCCGACGACAGTTGTTCATCCTGTCGACGGAGATATTCCAGTACCGCAGGCTGGCGGATCAGGACGGCCAGGTTCCGCAGGCTGGGATCGTGCCTGAAACGTATCAGCGTGCCGGTAAGCTCAGTCAGCGGATGACATCGCAGCGGAGTGCCGGCCGGATTGAACAACGGCCATTTTTTCCCGCCCAGCTCATGTTCGAGGAAAGGCAGGATTTCATGGTCGGGAAGGCCAATGGCCAGGTTGTCGGCAATGATCCCGATGCTTTCGCCGCGGTCATATTTCCGAGTCTCAGCAGTGGCTGACCGGGAACCCCGCTCGCCGTTGCCGGTAAGTTCAGGCACCCGTTCAATATCCGCAGCCGACAGCCGCTCCAGCATGGCGCCAACCTGCTCCGCCTGCATCTTTAGATTCGGCGCCACGATCAGATTGCGCTCCGCCTGCGGAATCTCAATCTCAGCCCGCTGCCAGAACTCGGGGAGCGGGCGCCCCCAGCAATCGAACTTGTCCGCCTCCTCCGCCGGCGCATGAACGTAGACTTCCACCTCCATGCTTGACGCCAGCGAATTCAGGGCGGCAACCGCCAGAGGCAGGGGGTCGGCCACGGCGAAGACCTTGATTCTTTCAATGCCCTCCGGCAGGCAGGGGCGGTTGGCAGTCTTTATCCTTGCAGCATTGGCATCCTGTCGCTTTAGCCTGGCTAGTTCCCGGTGGTACAATTGCTCCAGACGGGCCAGCTCGGCCCAGCGTTCCGGTTCCGGCCGCAGCGGGCTGGCTTGCAGGCAATGATGCGCGGCCTGAATGGAAAGACCGTTTTCGGCCAGCTCACTTTGCAGGCGCAGAAGTTTTTTGCCGATGCTCAGTGCCAGTTGCGCCGACCAGCCGCGCCGACCGGCTTGGCTCCGAGGGAAAAGAGCGGGGAAATGCGCTGGCGGCAAATC
>SLNM01000348.1 GCA_007133055.1 Lentisphaeria bacterium | reverse complement strand
TGTCACTATTCAGTATAGCGACAAAGGCTTTCGCAGAAATTGTGCTTGCCATCGGAGTTAGGCGCATACTGTCTGCGTCAAACACGCAAGCTTCTTGGAATCTTGCTTTGAGAGCAACATGATTGGCAACCGCAGTCCAAGTTGTTCCGGAAAGGAAAATATATCTATGCCCTTGCCAACGAGCAGTGGAATCGCTGGAGAGCCAACTTACAGCCTCCTTGTTCCAATCGCAGTATAGGGGTTGGTTATCAAGCCAGCGGCTGCCGGACGGATCCCCCTTCCTGAAAGGCACAAAGCGGGCGCGGCCATAGAGCCCGTTGTAGATGGTGGCGATGCGCGGGGCGTCGGCGGGGTCTGAGTAGTCTTCACCGGAGCGCAGGCCAATCACCTCCCGCGGAATGCGCCAGGCTCCTTTTCGGTTGGTGTTCTCTTTCTTTATCCAGTTCTGGATATCCTGACATAGGCGACAGAAGTCCTCGTCGCTGATTTCGGCCGCATGGCGAAAGCCGGAATGGGCCGAGTTTTGCTCGCCCAGTTCCATCACATTGTTCCAGAAGGAATTCAGTTCGGGTCTGTTTTGCCAGTGGGCAAGCAACTCCTTTTTCCTGCACTCAAATGCATAGGCGAAGTCGGCCTCGTCCGCGACCAGCTCCGGAGGCGCGATGCGGAAGAGCGCAGTGCGACCAAAGCCAAGCTGGGCGGCGGTGAACTCCTCGCGCAATCCATGAACAGCCGACTCCCAGGCCGGACGATTGGCCGTAGGCTGCGCGGGATCACCGCCCGCCTGGCGTAACAGCTCGACAAAGCGCGGGCGGATGCGGTCGTCCTTAAGCCAGTTGGCAGTCCATGCCTGGGACTTTGCCTTGATCTGCTCGGCCTGCCTGGTAGTGTCGAGATAGGCCAGGAACCGGGCGTTGTTGGCGGTTGCGAGACCCTGGCCACCCTCCGCGATCAGACCGACGAGGGTAATGTCGCCAGGACGGAGGGTTCGGTGATAGTCCTGAATCTCGGACAGGTTCGCGCTGAACACCCGCGAGTTCTCGATTTTTTCCCACCACCCGGACACAAGCTCCTTGACTTGTGCATTGAAGCGCTCGAACAGCCTGAGCGTGCCGGGGCGGGCCTCGAAGAAAACCCGCTTGTGGGCATCCTTGACCAGCGCCAGGGGCAGATCGTGCAGGCGCAGCCCATACTCCGTGGCATGCAGGATTTCGCCATAGGCCGTTGTGGTCGGCGCCTCCTGCCAGGCGATCTCTTCTGACGGCGACAGTTTTTCCAGGTTTTCGTCGGGCTTAGTGCGGGTGCCGTCGGGACGCCGGAGCGGGCGAGCCTGGAGAAAGCGGAAACGATGGTCGGCAGCGGCGGGTTGCCTGCGAGCCACAAAGACGGCGGCGTCCACAGTGGCGTCGAAGGGATCGCACTGCCCCAGCCAGTCGAGGGAGTTTTCTTGCAGCATTTCCCGCATGCGCAGCTTGGAGGCAAGTGTGAAGAAGGTGTCGGAGACAATAAACCCGAAACCGCCGCCCTGGCGCAGCAAAGAGAACCCCAGGTCTGTAAAATGGACATACAAATCCTCAATGTAGCCCGCCCGTCTGGCCAGCGCATTGCGCATCTTGCGATTGCTGGCCTCCATCGCGGTATGAATTGAGACATAGGGCGGATTGCCCAGCACGGCATCGAATCCCCGCTGCTCGGGGGGCAGCAGAATGCCCTGCTCGCTGTAGAACACATCCGGAAACTCCAACTGCCAGTGAAAGGGGATCAGGTCGGCCTTCCTGGCCGCTAGATCATGAGCGACCGACTTGAGAAAGACTTTGGCCTCCCGCTTGTCTTTCGCGTTGAGCGAGGTAGGCTCGACAAGCAGGCGGGCCGCCGCCAGATAGTTGAATTCGTTGACCTCGAGGCCGTCAAGCCCGGCGAGCCAGAGGTCGGAAAGCATGAGGAACGGCTGTATGCGCTCGCGCACCGTCTTCCACAGCTTTTCCTTCTCCTTCACAACATCCATTTCAGTGCTGGGTTGACTGACTATTTCATGGGTATTATGAATGGCTGCGGCCAGGACATTCTTCTGGCAGTCCCCGAGGTCGAAAGCCCCGTGCTTTTGACCCGGCTCCGGAACCGGCGCCTGCCTCAGCTCATCGGGCGCCACCGACAGCAAGGCGTTGCCATGGCGCAGGTGGTGGTCCAGGAAGTTAAGCGGTTCGTCAACCGCAATACAGGTAAGCCAAAGAGAGAGCTTGGCCAATTCGACGGCCATCGGGTTGATGTCCACCCCATGAATACAGGCCTCGACGACGCGCCGCCGCCAATACGCCTTCTCGGCATGCTCCTGGGGAATGCCGGGTGACACCGGAATCTTGCCGCGCGCCTGAATTTTCTGCCGGTCGATGCGGCGTTCGCCGGTGGCCACGATCTGCATGGTCATGGGCTGGGTGGTCGGATGATTCATAATCTGGTCGGCCAGCCATTCCGTCGCCCGTACCAGAAAATGGCCGCTGCCCATGGCCGGGTCGACAAGGTTGAGCGCCAGTACACCCAGAGCGAAGGAATTGTCGCGGCGACGCTCTTCGGAGCCAGCCGCCATGGCTCTTCTGACTTCGGGCGATTCCTCGATCTGCCTGAGCAAGGGGCTCAGGGTTTCCTCCACCAGAAACTGCACTATCCAATCGGGCGTATAATAGATGCCGTGCCGGTGGTTCTCACCGTTTTCATCTCTCAGCTCGAGCCGCCCATTGGTCTTCTCGAAATGGGCGCCGAGCAGTCCCTCATAAATATCGCCAAGCTGGCGAACCTCCAGCGTGCTATAGTCAATGGCTTCATCCGTACTGAACTGCGTCTGCGTATCACGCGTCCGGGCCGGCGGTTGGGCGAAGATCAACTGGCGCAGGACATCGGCCAAATCCCGGTCGCCAATGCGCCAGCGTTCGATCCGGGAGTGAATTTTGGGGTTGAACAGTCCTCCGTTATAGCGGGTTGCCCCCAGCGAATCATTCTGCCGGGGATGCGTTCCATTGATCAGATTGAAAAGGCGCAGGAGTTCCTCGTAAAGCCCGGAAAACGCATTGTCGCGATATTCTGAACGGGTTCGCAACTGAGCCGTCAGGCGGGCCAGGGAGAATTCATTGAGGTAGCGCCGACTGGCGCCCGAGCCGAATGCGCGCACCGGCAGCAGTCCCCGGCTTTCCGCATACAAGACAAAAAGCAGCCGATAGAGAAAGATCAGGGATTGATCGTACAGCGCAGGATAGTCCTTTTCGCCGAGACCGTTTTCCTCGTAGCTCAGGAAAGCGGTGCCGAGGTCTTCCAGCACCCCGAATATTCTTCGGCGCAAATTGTTTTCGAGATCGGTCTGAACCCGCAACGACTGCTCGCGCACTTCATCCAGAAAGCACCCGCCTTCCGGTGTACGGTCGAAGGCGGCGGCGCGGAAAAGTGTGAAGAAAAGCCGGAAATCGTCAATCGAGCAAACTTGACCATGCCGGACAAGCTTGAAGCTGAAATAAGCCCCCACGGCGGACTTGTCGC
>SLNM01000328.1 GCA_007133055.1 Lentisphaeria bacterium | reverse complement strand
GCTCTGCTGGGTTGGTCGACGGCCGCGACCCCGGTCCGCGCCGCCGACTTCGAGATGGAAACCCTGGAAGGAGCGGGCATCGAGCATCGCGGAGTCTGGCTGGTCAACGCCGAAGCCCGGGCCTTTGTCGCCCTCGAGCCGTGGCCGCGCCTGCTGCGATACCTGCCCCGCCCCGGAGCGGAGCCGATGTTGAAGCTGGGGGAGCGCCCCCACGACACCGGCATTCGCACCTGGTTCATGGAGGACGACCAGCAGACGCGCCATGCCTATCGACCGGCCGCGCAGCCGGCTGCGATTATCGAAAGATCGGATCGTTCAATTCTGATTCGCAGTCGCTGGACCGCCGAAGCAGGCTATGAAACCGCGGTCATGATGCGGATCGAGCTGCTCGACGACGGCCGACTGCGCATCCGGCACGGCGTGCAGAACCTGGCCGACCGGCCGCGCCGCCTGGCACCCTGGTCAATCACCGCCTTTCCCGTTGGCGGGGTCATCGACATGGTCTTTCACCGGCCGCAGGTTCGCACGGTCGCCCTGTTCGGCGACACCACCCCTGACGACCTGGCCAAAGCCATGCGCGAAGACCGGTTGCGGATCGAAACCGAAATCATGCAAACCCCCGACCGAGCCTTGAAGTTCGGCATCCTCGGCAAGTCGGGAGAAATCAGCTACCGCGATCAAGCCGAGACCTGGAGTTCCTCGGTCCCCTACTCCGAAGTCGGACAGTACCCGGACGGCGGCGCCAATCTTACAGCTTTTATTTCCAACCGGCGACCCGACGGCGGCTGGTCCGAGATCGAGCAAGTCGGAGTCGAACAACTTCTCGGGCCATTCGAGAGCGCCTGGCTGGAGGAGACCATCTCCCGATCCCGCGACAGAATCGCCGCACCATAGCAGTCGCCCCCCCGAATCGCGAGTCCACAGCGTCACCGTAGTCGCCAACCGAAGGACATCAACGAATCACCCCGCCTTGCATTGTCGAGTAATGGACTTAATTTAACCTCACTATAGTAAACGATTTCCTTGCTAAAACACAGTCCACTTCAAGATCGCGCGGCAGAGGAGTAGGGATGAAGCAACAAGTGAACATTCTGTATTTGCACAGCCACGACAGCGGCCGCAATTTTCAGCCGTACGGGGTGGACGTACCAACTCCGAACATTCAGAGGCTGGCCGACCAAGGTGTGCTGTTTCGCAACGCCTATTGCATCAGCCCGACCTGTTCGCCAAGCCGAGCCGCCCTGCTTACCGGGCAATATCCGCATCAGTGCGGACAGTGGGGGCTGGCCAATCGCGGCTACCCCCTGGAACGGGTCGATCATCACTTGCTGCAAACCCTAAAGGCCGGCGGTTATCATACGGCATTGCTGGGGGTGCAGCATATTGCGGCCGACGAATGCGATCACGGCTACGATTATGTGCGCCAGGAAATCGTCGGCGGCGCCTTCGGTATCCGCGACGACAAGCTCAGCGCCGATTCAGTAGCTCCCGCCGCCGTCGAATGGCTGCACAGCCAGGCGGATCGTCGGCAGCCGTGGTTTCTCGATGTCGGCATGATTCAGACCCACAACGCCTCCTGGCGCCGGTTGCGAGCGGATCAATTGCCGGGGGAGCAGGAAATCGCCCGTACCGCGCCGCCCGCCTGGCTGCCGGACTCGCCGGAATCGCGGCAATGGCAGGCCACCTTCAAGCAAACCGCCGCCATGCTCGACCTGGGCATCGGTCAGATACTTGATGCACTCGAGCAAACCGGCTTGCTCGACAACACTCTTATAATCAGTACCACCGACCACGGGATCGGGGTGCCGTTCGCCAAGTCCTCGCTCTATTCCGCCGGCCTGGAAGCAAGCCTGATTCTGCGCGGCCCCGGCGGGTTCAAGGGCGGTCTCACCGTGCAGGATCTGGTCACGCATCTCGATCTATTCCCGACGATCTGCGAAGTCTGCGGCCTTCCTCCGCCCGACTGGCTCGAGGGCAAGAGCCTGACCCCGCTGCTGCCTCCAGGGCATGAGCCTTTGCACGAGGAGATTTTCGCCGAAAGCAACGTACACGGATGTCCCCAACCCGAGCGCAGCGTCCGCACCGAAAGATTCCGCCTGGTGCGGCGTTGGTGGAATGTCAATGAAGAACTTTCTTATGCCAACTGCGACGGCAAACCCGTGCATCAGCGGCTTCACGAATACGGCTGGCCGCGGCAAACCGCGCCGGGGCGTGAGGTCGCCCCCGGCGTTTATGACACCCTCTACGATTTGATGCTCGACCGCCACGAAAGACGCGATGTGGCAACTGAACCGGAATATGCCGAAATCTACCGGGAATTGTCGGAACGGCTCGAAAACTGGATGCAAGAAACGGAAGATCGCTTCACCCGTGAAAAAGCGGATATCCCCCCTCCCAAACCTTTCGCGCTTCCAAATCCGCGTGACGTCAACTAGAAGGAACCCCATGGACCCAACCAAGATTTTACAACGCCATCCCGCCAATCCCCTGCTGGATCCCGATGATTTTCCGGGCATCAACACCCTGTTCAACCCCAGCCCCTTTTTGCTCGAAGGGAAAATCTGCCTGCTGGTCTCCGTGACAAAGTTCAATGGCGGGCCGGAGGGACGTTTCCGCGAAACCCGCCTGGCCACCAGCGAGGACGGCATCCACTTCACCCTCGCAGACCAGGCTCTCATCGACCAGGAATCCCTGCCGCCCCCGGTCAACCGTCTCGGCGGTATCATCGACAACCGCGTGACGAAAATCGGCGAGGAGTTCTATTTTATTTCCCCGCAAGGCACCTGGGAAATCGGCTTTTCCGGATGTTGCGCGGTGATGTACAAGACGCGCGACTTCAAGGACATTGAATGTGTCGATATCGTCACCTTGCCGGGCAACCGCGGATCCTCGCTTTTTCCTGAAAAGATCGGCGGCTTTTACTGGCGCCTGGACCGGCCGGGAGAGGGAGAGATGAAAGGCACGGTTTGGATCAGCCGGTCGCCGGACTTGATCCACTGGGGGCATTTCCGCCCGCTGCTGGCGGGAGGCTATGCCATGTGGAACACCGCCAAAATCGGCCCGACCCCGCCGATCCGGGTGGCGGAGGGCTGGCTGGTCATCCTGCACGGGGTCGACCAACCCTGCGACGGCACCCATTATTATATTTCCGCGATGCTTCTTGACGCGGAGAACCCGGGGAAGATCCTCGGCAAAATGCACAGTTATCTTCTTGCGCCCCGCGAGCGCTACGAAACCACCGGCCAGGTCGACAACGTGGTTTTCCCCTGCGGCGCCCTGGCTTTCCCCGAGCGGGATGAGTTATGGCTTTATTATGGCGCGGCGGACACCTGCGTTTGCTTGGCCGTTGGCACACTGAGCCACGTTGTCGAGGCATGCCTGAAGCAACTGTAGAAACCCCAAACAGGAGATCAAAACCATGAAAAACAAAGCCTTCACTCTGATCGAACGCACGCCCAGTAAAGGAGGCGAGCGAATGCCTAAGCATGAAATCCAGAGGGAGAGCCGTATTGGGGAAAACCCGACGTACGGTTTGGTCTGTGAGGTGAAGCCGATGCGACGCAAAGCGGCGCGAGGCTTCACTTTAATAGAGCTTTTGGTGGTCATCGCCATCATCGCCATTCTGGCCTCGCTGCTGCTGCCCGCCTTGCGCAGTGCCCGGGAAGCGGGCAAGCGGATTTCCTGTATGAGCAATCAACGCCAGATCGGATTGGCCATGATAATGTACGCGAACGATTTCCGTGGTCACCTGCCGCACGCCAGCTACCGATTTGGCGGGGCCGTTCGTGATTTCGCCGATTTCCTGGTCGGCTTCGACGGACGCGACTTCAGCCAGTCGGCAATTGATCAGCTCGCCGGAGCACCTGCTCACAGCCTCTATCTTTGTCCCAATGACCGGTCGAGTCGCGCATCGGGCAACAGCAGCCGGACCTACGCCATGAACACCGGCATGTGGGCGGGTAGCGGCAATGCGCCAGGAGCGAGTCCGCCACAAGTTTGGGGCGTGGTGGCGCAGGCCGTGAACCCCGGACTTCCGCATCACAGTTGGTGGACCGCCAATCTGGGAAGGGATATAGAGGACCCATCGTGGACGATTCTGATGACCGAACCGCCGCGCGGATGGCAGCATGGCGTACTCGGCCGGCACGGCGAGGGAGTGGGCACGACGATCCGGCATACTGAGCAGATGTTTCAAGACCGTCAGGACAACGAGCATCCGGCCGCCTGGGACCTGCATGGCGGACGCTTCAATATTTTGTTCATTGACGGCCATGTCGAGACCCTCAGGCCGGAGGAAACCGTAGATCCCGACTGTAACGACATGCTTAGCCGAACCTCCTACAAAGGCGGCGCCTGGACCAGGGTGATCAAGGACAAGTGAGACTTTCGTTCTCAGCATCAACCAAAGAGTGAATCTATCATGCCGGTTCATCATTCTTCCGCCAGGAGTGGAAAATATACTAAGCATAAATCTTCTTATCGCTTCGCCCCCGAAGGCGAAGCGTTCTTCCTTGAAACAACCCTGCCGCCACGCTCGTGGCAAAACGCGCATTTCTCGGGGGCTGCCGGAAGGATGCGCTACTGGTCCCGATTCACCAATACCGGCGCCGGCTCGGTGTTTTGCGTGGATCCCCAGGGCAATCATCTGCAATTGACTCCGGAACACGGACGGAAAACCATCTATCTGCGCGATGAAGAGGATGCCCGAGTTTGGAGCATTGCCGGTTTCCCCGTGGTTTCCGAGGTCGAGGACTATTGCTGTGAGTATCGACGGGAGTCCACGCGGTTAAGTTCGCTTTTCCGCGGTATTTTCGCTTCGCAACGGTGTTTTGTACCGCCAAATACCGCCTGCGAAATATGGACGCTGCGCCTGGAAAATCGTACGCGGCGACAAAGAGTGATCAGCGCCTTCCCTTATGCCAGCTTGCAATTGGATGGTTTCCACTCCGATTACGAGTTCGGTTCCTGGCACAAGGTCGCTGAATTTCATGAAGAATTGAACGGCATGTGGGCGCGCCACCGCTATCCCAATCCAAACCCATCTTTTTATCGGGCGGCGTTGATCGCAAGCGAACCCCCGACCGGGGCAACAGCCGGCGACGGTGCGATCTTCCCGTCCGAATACAATTATCATTATCCTGTCATGGCAACCGGAAACGATTTGCCGTTTCGCAATGCGATGCACGACGAGGACGGGATGAGTCTGATTTTGCAGAATCGCTTGGTTCTGGCACCCGGAGCCGGTGTCACCATCCATTATCTGTTCGGCCTGCTGCCGAGCGTGGAGGCGGGGGCGGAAATGCTGGCCAGGTTGCAGCGCGATGGCTGGGTGGAGGAGCAACTTGCCGAAGTGGCTGACCGCGAGCGCAGGCTTGCCGACACCTCCCGCATCCAGACCGGCGATCAGCGGATCGACCGGTTTTTCAATGTCTGGCTCAAAAAGCAGATGCATTCCTATTTGGCCTTTAAAAGCGGAGTGCGCGACAACTTGCAGACGGACATGGCGTTTGCCATGGCGGACTATAATACTGCGCTGGAAAACACCTTGGCGGTGCTGTCCAGCCAGTTCGAATGCGGGAATTTCCCGCACTCACACTGTCCACTTAATCCCAGAATTTATTCCGACCAGCCGACCTGGTGCCTGATGGCCGTTCCCGCCTTGATTCGCGAGTCTGGAGATCTTTCCGTGCTTGAACATTCTTTGCCGTATTTAAACAGACATGGCACACCCACCACTTACGGGGAATCCGTAAAGAGTCATTTGATTCGAGCCTTCGATTTTTTGCGGGAGGATATCGGGAAGAACGGCCTGCACCGCCATCATCACGCGGATTGGAATGATGATCTTGATGGGTTGAGCGAGTCCGCCCTCGTCACCATGCTCTTTTGCAAGGGACTGCTGGATTGCCTGGAACTGTGGAAGGCTGTCGGGGAAGCATCGCTTGAAAGACAATTTCGTTCGGTCTATGAGATGTTTAAAACAAGGTTGAATGAAGTCGCCTGGGATGGCGATTGGTACCTGCGGGGTTTCGGCAAAAACGGCAAGCCAATTGGCACCAAGGAAAATGAAGAAGGACGAATTTTCCTTAATCCGCAATCCTGGGCGATCCTGGCGGACATCGCCCCGCCAGAACGCCAGGCCAAACTCTGGAAGGCCGTGGACGAATACCTGGAAACCCCGTTCGGCATGCGCGTCCTGGATCCACCATATACCCGGTTTGACCCGAACGTGGGCTCGCTCTCCGCCGCTCTCCCGGGCTTCTATGTCAACGGTGTTTACAATCACGCAGGAGCGTTCAAGGTCGCGGCAGACTGCCGGGCGGGGCGGGCCGACGCGGCCTGGCGCACGATCGGAAAGATCCTGCCCGACTCCCCTGACAATCCATCCCATGCCAGCCTCTGTGAACCGTTCGCGATCACCAACTGCTATCGGGCTGATGATTTGCGCCCGGGTCTGGGCGCCGATGTCTGGCACACCGGCACCGCGCCCTGGCTTTTTTCTTCGATTCTGGAGGGTGTCATGGGACTGCATCGCCACTACAAAGGCTTGCGAATCGTACCCTGCCTGCCCGAAAAGATCAGGGAAGCGCGAGTACAGCGTCTTTTCAGAGGCTGCTGGTATCAACTGAATATCCACAGGAATGTTGAAAAAGAACCGGGACACAGTATGCTGTATGCAGATGGCCAACCGATGGCAAGCAATCTGATAGAGCACCGCGCAGGGCGCTTGCAGTGTCGGTTGGAAATGGAGATTAATTAACTCGCACAGTAACTTCGCAGGTGAGCCAACCGGACAAGGGAAACTAGATATCTAAATCTTATACTCAAACCAGGTTTTTGGCGAAATGGCAGTGGTACCAAAATTAAATTTGAACAGGGAGATCGGTGAGGACGGTGAGAAGGAGTGGGACAGGAAAGAGAATGGATATGGCGGATCTACTTCTGCTTCCCCCTCCCCGCCCTCCCCGCTCTCCCTGTGAAAAAACGAGGAATTTCAGACATCTTGATCTCTCGCGCTTGGCACCGTTAAGTTTTCCACAAGGCAAGGTTTTATGAAAATGGAAATGAAAATGGAACCAATGACCATACCCGTCGTTCGAGGACACCTGGGAGCCTTGGGCTCGGGAGGGGACGACAAAACGCTCTGCGAACCGCTGCATCCTGCTCTCATGACCAATCTGGGACTGGATAATCCGGTGCCCAAAGGTGATGGGTTCGATCCGTTCGGGTCATGGCGTATCTGCTATCGCATATGGGGCAACCATGGGTGGACATGGTTTCAGAACAAAAACATGGGACATCTGGAAATCATCCGGTGTCCGGCCGAAAATGACATTCGCTTCGAAGTCCGCCAGGTAATTGTCAATACCGACGGCATGTTCCAGGTAGTCGAGGCCGAGCTTAGGTGCTGTCCGGACCACCTGGCCAGTCTGATAGATTGGTCGGCGCGAACCACCTGTTATGATTTCGCCCAGTGTCCAATGCCGGAGTTAAGTATGCGAACAGAAGGGAGAGTCGAGAAAAATCAAGTCATTCTCTCCGTTAATGGCCGACCAAGGCAGGCGCCCCTGGCCAAAGGCCCGCTGGTATCGCAATGGACAATTGTCGATCTGCTGCAACGCGGCAATCAGGCCTGCGGCCCAGATTTCACAGCCTTGGAGCACGACCGGAAATTGAAACCGGGCCATCGGTTGGAAATATCCCACGTCATCTCGCCGGAACGAACCGCCAATGGGCTGTTACAGCCTTTCCTGCAACTGGGCAGCGGCATGCTGCCCTGGGAGTACTGGCGCGATTCTCATCAGCGCATACTCTATGCCTTCAGCGGCTCGGTGATGTTGGCCCTGGACGAGGAAGCACCTCGGAAAACCGCAAAATTAATCGAGGAACTGGTGCAAGGGGGCCATCACTATGAGTACTAGCCTAAAAGATAGTCACCTGAATGTTTTATTGATTGTCACCGACCAGCAGATGGCCTCCGCCTTGTCGGCGTTTGGCAACCCCTGGCTTCACACGCCGAACATGGATCGGCTGGTTCGCGAGGGCACCTCGTTCACAGCATGCTATTGCCCCGAACCCGTCTGCGGTCCCTCTCGGGCGGGCCTGCTAACCGGGCGGATGCCCTTGGAGTGCGGTGTTTATGCGAACGGCCACAATATTCGCTCCACCATACCCAACATCGGCCAGTGGCTTCTCCGCCAAAAAGCGCAGCAGAACCCCTGCTACGCCGGAAAGTGGCACGTTCGTGAAACTCACACGGCCTTTGTCCGCGGCTTCCACATGCTGGCCAGCGGAATCAATTGCCAGGGGCAATTGTCGGACACCTCCGTGGGCATGGCTTGCGAGGCGTTTCTTCGCAACGAAGGCTCAACCCAGCCATTCCTTCTGGCTGCGATGTTTACCCAGCCGCACGATATCTGTGAGTGGGCGCATTATTGCACTGGGATCGAGGATGGCAGGTACCCCCTTGACGAGACCGAACTGCCGCCACTGCCGCCAACCCTTTCCATTCACCCCGAGGCCCCTGAGGCACATCGTTCGCGATGCCGCATGGCCAAAGGCACCGTTGCCGAATGGAGCGAATATCAGTGGAGAATCTACCGGTGGGGCTACTATCGCCTGGTTGAAATGGTCGACGGCGAAATCGGCCGGCTGCTGGAAGCGCTGGATGACAGCGGGCTGGCCGAAAACACGCTGGTGGTGTTCTGCTCTGATCATGGCGAAGGACTGGGGGAACTCGGCATGATTACCAAAAACTTCCTCTACGACTCGGCAGCCAGAGTTCCGCTGGCAGTAAGATTGCCCGGTACCATCCCCGCCGGACATGCGGAGGATCGGTTCCCAGTGTCGCTACTCGATATTTACCCGACCATCTGCGATTATTGCGATATCCCCTGGCCTGCCGGAGTGAAAGGAATTAGCCTGCGACCCTATTTTGAGCAAGGCTGCCTGCCGGAACGGCAATACGTGGGAGTGCAGTGCCTGGGCGGAAAAGGCCACGCGATTCGCAGTGAACGCTTCAAGTACATCCGATATCGGGGAGACCAGGTTGAACAATTTTTCGACATGCGCAAAGACCCGGCCGAAACCGCGAACCTGGCGAAAATTGACCAATTCGCGGCGGAACTGCAACAACATCGAAAGTGGTTGTCGGAATGGCTGGATTCTCTTGATATCGCCGAGTGTATTCCCGAAGACCGCCGCCCGGATTTCGCCTTGGCAGGCAACTAGCTTAGCTCGAAGCTTTAAAAGGCGGGCAGGAAAACTATAGGAAGCCAGGTGCGGACAAACAAGAACTAATAATTATATGAAACGACTTATGAAGAAAAAAACAAACAAGCCAACCCTGAGAACAGTCGCCGAGGCTTGCGGAGTCCGCCCCGCCACGGTGAGCCGGGTCTTGAACAAGGTGGACAATAATTTCTCGGTCAAGCCCGAGACCCGCGATCTGATCTTGAAGACGGCACTGGACATGGCCTACATACCCAACACCGCCGCCCGCAGTCTGCGGCGGCGACGATTCGATCTGGTGCTGATCTTCGGCTACGACCTGCCGAATTTTCTGCCCGCCGCCACCTATGGCGATATGCTGGGAGCACTGGTCCAGCGCCTCAATGCCGATGGCTATCAGGTGAATATGACGTTCCCCCCGCCGGCCGGCAGGAAAACAGCCCCCCTAAGCTGCGACGGCGCAGTCTTTATCGATACCGGCGACAGCGAACTGATCGACGATTTCCGGCGGCACGCCATGCCGATGCTGATCCTCAACGACCGTATAGAAGATTGTTCCTGGGTGGCGGTTGACGACACCGACGGCATGCGCCGCCTCCTGGCCCAGTTGGCGGCGGCCGGACATCGCCGCATAGCCTATCGTTGCGCCAACAAAATTCACCGCCTGCAATCCCACCAGAGTATCTCAGACCGCTATCAGACCTATCAGGAATGGGCGCGGACACACGAAATGAAAATGGTGACCGACTATGACCAGTCCATGAGCAACCATGAGTTTATCGACGCGGTCCAGGAGACCGGATGCACGGCGGTCGCAACCTACGACGAAAAACTGGCAATGTCCTTCTATCAATCATGCCTGGAGCGCAACCTCGGAATTCCAGAGGACCTCTCCCTGGTCGCTTTCGACAAACCGGTCAACTACGACTTGATGCCGAAGATAACCGCCATGTGGCAGCCGGCCGAGCAAATGGGCGAGGCGGCCGCCGAGATTCTGCTGCGGCAGATCAAGGGCCGCTCTTCCGGGCCTGAACAGATGGTGATGAAATTGAATTTGCACGAGGGCGCCTCGATTGCTCCGCCACCTCTGCCCGACGGAGCAAGACTGATGGAAATGGCGTGACACAGAACATGAGTGCATGCACTCCAAAACTTCGCCGGTAAGCCGCAGAAGCCAGCGCATGCAAGGTTTGTAGTTCTGGCTGCCCTCAAGCTTCAGCTTGCCATTCCCTGAACATTAGTGAAGATCAGTGGTTGAAAACGGCAGCCTCTGTGATGATTGACTCCCTTTCGGCTTTGGGTTACAGCATGTGTCAACCATAGCACGGATATGACCGCCACTTCCCACATCCCATTCCCCACTTTCAAGCCGGCGGTTCGACGGTTAGTCCGGCTATTTTGCCGCAGCCCACAACCAGACTCGGGAGCGGAGTGTCCGGTTCTTCGATTCGCTGAATCAGGCAGCGCACAGCCTCCCGCCCCATTTCGGTGAAGTTGGTGGTCACGGTGGTGATCGGCAGCCCGCAACTGTTGACGATCTCCGGTGCCATGCAGATCAAGGACAGATCGCCGGGAACTGTCAATCCCAACTGTCGGGCGGCCAACAGAATGGTTGCCGCCTCATTCTCGCTACGGCAAACGAAGGCCGTTGGAAGCTCTTCTTCCCGCAACAGACCGAGCGCCCACTCGAGCCGTTTGCCGGTATCAAAGGCCGGCAAACCTTCCATCGAAGTAAGACCTCCGGCGCAAACCCGCGATTGCAGCCCCAAGTCGCCCATGGCGTCTCGATAGCCCATTTCACGATCAATATCCACATGCGTCCCCAATTGTTCTGGCGACGCATATTTCGCGGCCGTCTGCAAGTAGGTGGCGAAATAGATGCGCCGATGGCCATGCTCATAGAGAACCTCGACCGCTTTGCGGGCACAACCGTGTTCATCAGAGTAAACGCAGTCGTATTCGCCTGCGGTATCGATCCAGACCGCCGGTATCCCCTGGGCATGAATGGCATGAAGCAATGAGCCGGGCATTTGAAGCGCGGTGTTGACGAGGAAGCCGTCAACGCAGTGTTCAGTGAATATCTTGGTCTCCAGCGGCGTCTTGAGATCGTTTAGCTGCTCTTTCGGCACCATGGCCAAAAGCAGGTTCATCCCCGCCTTTTCGGTGGTGTCGGCAATCGCTTTGATCAGGTCGCGGGAGAAGAAATACTGGTCGCTGTGGAAAACCAGGCCGAGGGTCAGGTGTCGTCCGGTTTTGATCGCGCGGGCGGCGGAGTGGGCGCGATAGCCCATGGCCCGGGCCACGGTCTGGATTTTCCCCTTCAGTTCCTTGCCCACCCGATTGTTGCCGGTGAGCGCGGCCGAAACCGTGCGCTGGGAAACCCCCAGAATTCGGGCAATTTCCTTTTGTGTCACTGCCATATTCGAACTAGGCCTCTACGAAGTATAAAAGTTGATTCTGATTGTCACTATTTTTTTTCTTGAAAAAACAAGATTCATACTATAAGCAAGATTTATAATATCCCTTGCTTCAAAGAAGTCAAATTCTGATCTTGGCTGTGAAATAGCTAAATTCAAAGATATTGACTCTTGTGCTTAAATAACAGTTTTCCCGGAAAACGGTAGTGATGCCGGAATGTTGAATGATGAACAATGAAGTAGGCACGTCGAGTCCGCCGCCAGGCGGATCGATGTGCCAGGGGCGCTCAGTTACACCACCCCGCCCACATGAGTTGAAGTGCCCCTCCATGGCACAATCCGCTTTGTCGCAAAACCCCAGGCGCTGCGCCTGGGGCTGCGATAATCAGCCCCCTCCAAGGCTAAGGCAACCCAGCTGCGAGCAACTTGGTCTCCATGCAGCTCTGCTTTCCAAAGCTGAGCCCAGGCGCACGCCGCCCGCGAAATCCGCCCCCTCGCCGCAAAACACCGCTCACGCCCCGCCACCGAGCCATACACACTTACCCGCACACTTACCCGCACACTTAACCGTACACTTAATCGCCCCACTTACCCGGATACCCTTTAACCGACCCATGGGAACCGGACGACGACCACGGCGACGATCACGGATTACGAATAAGCCCATGCTCCAATCGTCAACCGTTCTCGTCGCCGTTCTCGTCCACCGGTTTCCCTAGAGTTCTTGCCCTCTGTATCCAACCAAGAACTAGAGCACTAAGAACTAAGGCACTAAATAAAAACCGCCACCCTCACTCGGATACCCTTAACCGACCCGCTTTAAACGCGACCGGGTCGTACCGACGATTACGGATTACGCTCCTAGTTCTACCCGATAATGGCCTTGAACAAGGTTTATTTTCGGGAATTTAGTAATTTCCAACTCCCTTATTTCTCGGATTTCAGCCTGGCAGCCTGCGGAAAATAGGCATAGTCAGCCGGAATGACGAAGCGGCCGGCCGGCACCGCCCACGGCAGGCCCAATTCGTGGAACAGCTTCTCCTCGCGGAACGCTTGCGCGATCGACTTCTCAATGCCGCGAATCCAGGCCTTGCGGTCGCCGTCGATCTCAGGCCGGTCAACGTATTCGTCGGGCACCGTAGCCACTGGTGCGGCTTCATGGACCGCGTTAGCCGTCAGGGTTTGCAGGCTGGCAATGGCCGGATTCGGATAAAACACATCATCGCCGCGCATGGCCGCGAGCATGACATCCATCACGACCCGTCTCTGGTCGTCGGCCACCGGCCAGGTTTCAACCACGTTGCCATCCACATCCTCGAGCCGGCTGCCGTTGCGCGTCCAGACGATGCGCCCGTGCTCGCCGCGGATTTCGATTTCGGAGCCGGCCATCTTTTCGCAGGCATGCGTGAACCAGACCAGCACCGGCACGCCGGTATCCGTCATAATTCTCAGGGCGCAGGTATCGGCGCTGGGAATCGGGTTAGCATGGTAGAGCTCGGCTTCGATTTCAACCGGCCGGCCCGCCTGCCGCTCGGCCGCGCCGGCAAAGAAGAGCATAAACATCAGTTCATGAGAAAGCGCATTGTTATACGGTGAATCGAGCACCCAGGTTTCGCCGCACCTGATCTGCCCCGCCCAGCCGTGGCGGCTGT
>SLNM01000228.1 GCA_007133055.1 Lentisphaeria bacterium | reverse complement strand
AACCGCGGTTGACGGTTTTATTCTGGCTCGCTGCTACCATTGGCCGTTTCCCAGGCACCGCAACAGCTATCCCGAGTTTATCCGCGACTACGACCGAGTGGGATTCATGAGCGCCAGCCTGCCGGTGCAAGGCTTCGACTGCATGCTTGAACCGTTCGTCGGTGCCGGCAGTCTGGACCGGCCCGCCGCCCTAAGCAAAAACGGCGGACTCGGCAACCGGCAGAAGCGCGGAACCCCGAGTTGCGGCGCGCTCGAACTGCACCTTGATCTGGCGCCCGGTGAAACAGTCGAGTTGGTAGTATTGGTCGGTCATGCAAAGGACCGCCGTGAACTGCAACGGCTGCAGACCGCCTACAATCAGCCGCAGCAGGCCGAAGAAGCCTTCTGCAAACTTGGCGCCTGGTGGGATGAATACCGCGGACGCCAGCGCATCGAGCTGCCGGACCGTGAAGTTGCGGAATTCGCCAACGGCTGGAATCGCTATGCCCTATGGGTGCGTCATTTCAATCGGTTCGGCTACCGGGACACCGCCCAGGACATGGTCGCGATGGCGCCGATCGACCGAGAACGCGGCAGACGAAGGCTGGAGCTGATGTATTCGGCTCAATTCCAAGACGGCTGGACCTGGCATGATGTCGACACCATGGGCTGGGACCACCACCGTTCGATCAACGGCGATGTGCCCGCCTGGATGCCCTGGGCCACCGCCGCCTGGGCGCGCGAAACAGGCGACTTCTCGTTGCTCGAAAAGAAATTCCCTTTTGTCGACGGCGGCACCGATGTCACTGCCTACGATCATTGCAAGTTGGCCTTGCAGAGGTTGCTGGATGACAGCGCAAAAGCCTACCTGGGACTGCCGCGCATCCATTCCGGCGACTGGAATGACTGCCTGTGCGGCTCCTGGAGACAAGGGGTCAGCGTCTGGCTGGCCCAGTTCCTGGTCGCCACTCTCGAAGACTTTGCCGAGTGCGCCCGGCGCACCGGGCGCGAAGAGGACGGGCGCTGGATGCGTGCCGAGGCGGAGCGCCTGCGCCAGACCGTCAACCAGCATTGCTGGGACGGTCGCTGGTATGTTGCCGCCTTCGACGACGACCACCGTCCGATCGGCAGCGCAACCGACCGGCAGGCTCGGATATTTCTCAACCCGCAAACCTGGGCGGTGCTGGGCGGCATAGCCGACGGCGAGCGTAGTCAAGCCGCCATGGCTGCAGTGGAGGAGCTGATGGATACTCCTGTCGGCATTCCCCTGCTGGCGCCGCCATACAGTGAAATCGAAGAGCGGGCCGGCCTGATTTCGCGTATCGCTCCGGGCCAGCACCACAATGGCGGCAGTTGGAACCACGCGGTGACCTGGGCGATCATCGCTGAATGCCGGATCGGTCGGCCGGACCGCGCCCTGCAAATCTATCGCAACATTTTCCCCCCTGAACTGGCCCGCCGCTGGGATTTGCACATCAGCGAACCCTACGTCCATACCAGCTACACCAATACTCCGCTCTCCGAGGAAACCGGTCGCACCGGGGTCGGCTGGAACACCGGCACCGTCTGCTGGATCTGGCGAACCCTGTTCGAAGGCTTTGCCGGCATCGATGCCACTTGGGACGGATTGATCATCAACCCCAGCCTGCCGCGGGAATGGCCGAAACTGAAATTAACCAGGCAATGGCGCGGCACCCGCTTTGAAATTGAAATCGACGGCACATCCGGAGCCCGTCGGAATGTGTCGAAAATTGAAGTGGACGGCAAAGCCTGGCCTGCTGACCAGCCGATTCCCGCTGCCGACGGGCCAGGCGAGCGTAAAGTGCGAGTGACACTGTGATTGTCGGCGCGGCGGGCAGGTTGTAAACTGATTGGTTAATTCACCGGTCAAATGCGGAACACGCTTAAAGGAATCTCACGCCTTTCTCGCCTGTCAGCACAAGGCCATGTAAAGGCAGGTCGCCTTCCATCGGTTTTCCGGGGAGTTCGAGCCCGCTCTTGCACTCTCGCTGTAGACATGGTACGTTACAACCGTTGTTTGATACTTGCCTTCATCATAATTCCATGCGGAATTAATGAACGGCGAACAACCCTGAATCTCACAGATCAAATTTTCCGTCTCATGCAAGGGGTGAAATAATCGTGCCGCAGACAATTTTACACGATGTTCTGGCCGCCGGCATCGAGGATGGCGCGTCTGACTGGCACCTGCGCGAAGGTGCCACAGTGAGCTGTCGGGCCGATGGCAGTTTAAGCGAGATCGACTTTGTTACCGACCGCTCTTTCATGGAAAAGCTGATTGAGCAGATCGTCTCCCCACGCCAGCTCGAAACATTCAAGAGCATTGGCGATGTAGACTTTGCCTTCGAGGAAACTGGCCTGGGACGCTTCCGGGCCAATCTTCACTGGCAGCGCGGCAAGTACGCGATGAGTCTGCGCTTTGTCAAGGAGAAGGTGGCGTCGCTGCAGGAACTGAGCCTGCCCGAAGTGGTTTTGAAAATAGCCGAGAGCAGCCGCGGCATTGTCTTTGTCACCGGCATTACCGGCGCCGGCAAGTCGACCACCATGGCCTGCATGATTCAGCACATCAACGCCACCATGAGCCGGCACATTATCACCATCGAAGACCCGATCGAATATACTTTCGAGGACGAGCATTCAGTCATCGAGCAGCGGGATGTGGGGTTGGATGTGTCCTCCTTCGAGTCAGCCCTCAAGCATGTTCTGAGGCAGGACCCGGATGTCATCGTCCTGGGAGAAACGCGGGACCGTGGCACTTTCGAAACCGCCCTGGTGGCGGCGGAGACCGGGCACCTGGTGCTGTGTACTCTGCATACCACCAATGCGCCGCAGTCAATCCTGCGAGTGCTCGACATGTTTCCTGAGTCGGAACGGGACTCGGTAAGGAAGTCCCTGGCGATCAACCTGCGGGCGGTGATCTGCCAGCGATTGCTGCGCCGGGCGACCGGGCGCGGGCTGGTTCCCTGTGTCGAGATCCTAATCAACACACCGGTGGTTGCCAAGCTGATTGCCGACAATCGGCTCGACAAACTGTTCACGGCGATCGAAGCAGGAAAGGGGGACCGAATGATTACATTTAACCGTTCGCTGTTGAGCCTGGTCAACGAGGGGGTTATCACCGAGGACGAAGCGTTGCTGGCATCCTCCAATCCCGAGCAGCTGCGGATGAACCTGCAGGGAATATTCCTCGATACGGACGGCGGCACTATCGTGGGACAGTAGCAGGCAACCGGCAACGCCAATCTCCGCCAGCCCAGGCGTCGGGAATACTCGTCGCCCGTAAGCGTCGCCCGTAAGCGTCGTTCGTAAGTGTCGTTCGGTTTCCTCTTTCGACAAGGTTCGGGGCAAGGTTCGGGGCAAGGCGGACGGCTTGCCGCCGCCTTCAATTGTTCCCCTGCGCCAACGGTGCTGTGCATTCCAGACCGGGGCAGCGCCCCGGGAAACGATGTTAAACAACATGTGCGCTGAAGGCGCACCGCATAATCTACAAATTTTAACAGAAGGCAACAAAGGAAACGAAGAAATATTT
>SLNM01000129.1 GCA_007133055.1 Lentisphaeria bacterium | reverse complement strand
GTTTCTCGAGCTGCTTAATCTCCCCTTTTTGATAGAGTCTGGCCATTTTCATGGCCACGGTCATGGGGTCGACGTTCAGACTGTTTTGCAGGTGGCGGTCCGCCGCCTCGAAGTCCTGAGCCTGATAGTACAGTTGGGCCCGCATGGTGTCGGCCTGCTTCCGGGCCATCAGATTCCATTTGTTCAGCGGGTTCATTTGGTCCAGCACCTTGACCGCCCGGTGGACCGAGGCGGTCTGCTGTTTTTCCAATTGTTTTTGCAGCCCCCGCGGCGAGCCCATCATGCGTCCCTGCATTTGATTCACCTGGCGCCGCATTTTCTCCTGGTCCCGCTCCATCATGGTTTGAATTTCAGAGAAAATCTTCTCCATCCTCTTTTTCACCCATAGGTTGAGAGGCAGAGCGGCGCCCAGGAAACCGACCAGCACGAACAATCCCGTAAGTATCGGGCCGAAACCCAAAACCCACCAGCCGACAAAGCCAAAAATCAAGGCCGAGATAAAAGCTGCAAGCAAAGTTAGCATCAATAATTTCCTTTTCTTTCCAACAGTCCCATGCAAGGCTGTACTTTATCCGTCCAATCGGCAATTGGCAAGAGGGATGTAGCATTACGCAGGGAAACGGGTCTTCCGCAGAATATGCGGGTCAGAAAACCAGTTAGGCTCCCTGGTTTTTGCAGGAAAGATTTGCGTGTACGAGTAGGTGTACGAGTACGGATCAGAGTGGGATTTGCGGCTAAGTCAGAGCAATTAAATGCACGGCAAGTTCTTATATCAAAAAACAAGGCAATTCAGGGACTTAGAAGCGGCTTTTTCGGCCAAAATCGCCACTTTAACGACTTCTCGGCGGCGAATGCTCAAGGGGGGGAGGCGGCACTGCAGCCGTGTGTGGCAAGCCGTGCCGCAAGCCGTGAAGATTATGCGGGGCGCTTTCAGCGCACATGTTTTTTGACATCGTTTCCCGGGGCGCTGCCCCGGTCTGGTATGCGATGCGCCGTTGGCGCGCGTACTTCGGAGTGCTGCCCCGGTCTGGTATGCGATGCGCCGTTGGCGCGCGGCGGGCTTCTTCTGCTTGCCGCCGCTTTGTTTAATTGCCCGAAGCGCTTTGGGGGCGCGAGAGCTTTTCCACTTCCCTGGTGGTGGGCATGGCGAGGATTTCACGGGCTTGTTTTTCGGCCTGTCCAACATGGATTTGTCTTACGGCCCGGCGAAAGTCGGCGATCCCGTGCGGGTCCAGGCTGAAATCACGAATACCGATCCCCATCAGGAATGGCATCAGACCGGAGTCATTGACCATTTCTCCGCAAAGCGACAGCGTCCTTTTTTCGAGCCGGGCCGCTTTGGCCACCCGGTGCAGGGCTCGCAGCACCGCCGGGTGGCGGGGTTGGTAGTAGCTGGCCACCTCCGGGTTGGTACGGTCGGCCGCCAGCATGTACTGAATCAGGTCGTTGGTGCCGAGGCAGAGGAAATCGGCTTCCCTCGCCAGCTCGCGAGCCAGCTCGACAGCCGAGGGCAGCTCAATCATGACTCCAAGCCGCGGCTCGGGGTTGAAATCGACCTTTTCGCGAGTCAACTGAAGACGGCATTCCTCGACCACCTCCTTCGCCTGCAAAAAATCGTCTAGTGAAGAAATCAGCGGGAACATAATGCGCATTTTTTTAGCCAGGCCTGCACCTGCCCGCAGCAAGGCTCGCAGTTGCTGCTGAAAAATCGTTTGGTATTGCAGTGAGAAACGAATTGCCCGCAGTCCGAGAAAAGGATTGGCCTCGCTGACGGCCGGAAAATAGGAGAGCATCTTATCCCCTCCCACATCGAGAGTGCGGAAGGTGACTTCGCGCCCGGCCATTTCCTCGACGATCTTACGGTAAATTCGGTATTGCTCCTCCTCGGACGGGAAATCGTTGCGGATAAGGAAGGGAAATTCCGAGCGGTACAGTCCGATGCCTTCGGCGCCCAGTTGTTTGGCCAGCTCGATTTCGCTGATTAGATTGATATTGGCAAAGACTCGGATGCGCTGCCGGTCGCTTGTTTGCAATGGAGCATCCGGCCGCGCCGTTTCCGCGGCCGCCCTCTGTCGCGCCCGGCCGAGCTTCTGATATTGCTCGATCACAGTCTGTTCCGGGTTGACGTAAACCGTGCCCTGAGCGCCGTCGACAAGTAATTCCTCGTGCTCGGACAACTGCAGAAGCCGCGGATCATCGGCAATCACCATAGGGATGCCGAGAGAGCGGGCGAGGATGGAGACGTGGGCGGTGCAGGCGCCTTTGGCAATGATCATGCCGGCCGCTTTCTGGGCGGCGATTTTCAGCATGTCCGAAGGCAGTGTCTCGCCCGCAATCACAATCCGGTCCCGACAATCACCCTCCGCCAGCTCATTCGGCATCAGGTGGCACAGCAACCGATGTCCCAGGTCGTTGACATCCTGAACTTTCTCGCGCAGCCTGGGGTTGGGGCTTTGCCCGAAAGCGGTGGCGTACTCCTGCACCGTATCGAGCACGGCCGCGCAGGGGGACTGGCCGCTTTTGATACTGGCGCGAATTTTATCGGCAAACGCCGGGTCCTTAAGCATCAGCAAATGAGCGTTGAAGATAAGCGAAGCCTGCAAGTCCAGAGCCTGGCTTTCCAGGCTCCTTTGCAGTGCTTCCAGGTCCTGCTCGGTTTGCTCCAGCGCTCTCTCGAAGTCTGAAAGCGAGAGCGTGCAGTCGCCGTTCTCCGCCGCCGCCAGCAGCAGCTCACGGCGCGATAGGATACCGTACAATATCGCTTTGCCCTGGGCGAACCCGTGCGATCCCGGAGTGCCACGAATAAACAGCCTACCGCCGACTTCGTGTTCGCCGGGTGCGGCCGCGATCAGTTCTTCGCGGGCATCGGCGGTCTGTTCCAGAAAAAGTTTGGTGTTTTCAATCGCTCCGGCCAGTTGCGAGGAGATGGCACGCAGTGCGGCAGTGTCGCTTTCCTTGAAATATCCCGGTTGCCGATGCTGGACCACCAATGCTCCGATACGATTGAGTCCGCGCAGGATCGGCACCACCAGGAAGGCTTCATACTGCTCCTCCTCGATTTCGGGGAATAGTTTGAAGCGGGGATCGGTCGAAGCCCGGGTAGCACGAATCGGGCGCAGCTCGCGAACGGCGGCACCGGTTATCCCCTCGCCGAGTCGGAGGCGCACCGCCCCGCTCGACCGCGGTTTCAATCCCTTGGTGGCGCGCAGGACAAGTTCCTGCCTTTCCTCGTTGTAGAGATACACCGAGCAGACCGGCACATGCATGTGTTCGGCCACGGTGTGGACTACCTTGCGAAGAAAATCGTCAAGGCTGCGTGTGCCTGCAAAGAGGCTGCCCAGCTCGGCCACGCTGCAAACCAGCTCCACGTGATCGCGGGCTCCCGACCGCTTATTGCTTTTACTCGTCTCCATGATGTCGGATTATGCTATGGTTGTTTGGGTTTGAAGGCGATGGTTTTTCTGCGGGGCGGAACGCCGTCCCTGCTTTGTTGCTGATAGTATGACCTCGGGCTTGCGATGTCGGCCTCC
>SLNM01000086.1 GCA_007133055.1 Lentisphaeria bacterium | reverse complement strand
TTTGGGGGCATGGAAAGAACGACCGTGATGGTCGAGCGACTGGGTTTTCCCCTGCCCGGTTTTTTCGCCTTTGCCGCTGCCTTCTCCGAATTTTTCGGAGCTCTGTTTGTGGCGTTGGGGTTCGCCACCCGATTATCGGCTCTGCTGCTGGTCATAACCATGTCCGTGGCCGTTTTTATCGCTCATGCCGGAGACCCGTTTATTCTTCGTGAAAAGGCGCTTATGTATCTGGCGGTGTTTGTTTTCATGGTCTTTCAGGGTGGCGGAAAAATATCCATTGATGCGTTGATCAGAAGGAAATAGTTATAATCTGGCCAGCAGCTCCTCGGCCAGCTTTTGCGGGTTGTCGCCTGGTCGGGCGCGCAGCCCCAGTCCGGGCCAGAAAATCATGCCGTGCCGGTCGGTTTCAGATCGAATAAGTCGCTTGCAGGCCACCGAGACCCAGGGGAATCTATCCTGGTGGCGGTCTCTGCTTTTGTCGAACCGGTCATTGCTGATCACCGGACAACCCAGTTCTGTGGCCAAAGACAAAATCGTCTCATCCGCACTTTGGCCGGCTGGCACTTCCGAGAAACAATCATGGGCGTAGGCCAGCAGCGTACGATAGACGGCGGCGCCTTGCGGCCACTGCGAATTGCGTCCCAGAGCATAGCTCTCACTGGCGTCGAACACACAGCGGAAAGCAACGCCATGCTCGACCAGGAAGAGAGTCAGCTTCAACAGCAGGCTGAGAGATGAGACATCTCCGCCCTCCCCCGCTCCACCTCCGCTGATGCTCCGACAGACATTGGAGCCGTCAATAATCACCCTGGCCGGCAGGCGGCGGTTTCTACGTTGTTTACGGGTGGCTTGGCCGGAAACGGCCTTGCTTTCGCCTGTGGCATTTTGATCGGAAACATGGGTGGTCATAACCCTGCTTGTTTGATTTGCGTCAGCCTTCATCGGCCGCCTTGGGCTGGAATCCAGGAGTTCACGCATCGAAGGCATTCCCTCCAGTTCCAGGTTTGACGCATGGTTTGGATGCGAACGATTGTGATTCGGAGACGAGGAAGTTTCATCGGTTTCCCGTCTGTCTTCAGGTTGAGTCTCGTGTTTTGGGGGCGGATCGGCCGAGGGCTGGGCATGGGCGCTTCCCATCAGCTCGTCCATCGAAGGCAGGCGATTAAGATCGAGGATATTTCCGGCTCGGCCAGGAGTGCGGCGCGGTTTTTTCCTGGTCTGTTCAGATTGATTCATATTCAGGAAAGGATGTCTTTTTGGCTTTCGACAAAGCTGTCAACAAGCTTGTTGGCACCACCGCCACAGTTAAAAATGACACGCATAGTTTCCTGAACATCGACCTCGATCGGATAGACATTGTTCCCCGGCAAGTGATAGATCATGCCGGAAGTGGGGTTGGGGCCGGTGGGGATGAACACGGTCAGGTAGCCGCTTTCGTGCTCGTTCATGATAAAACCGATGTTCAAAGCTTCGCTGCCGTAAAGTCTGACCATGGCCACCGAGGAGAACGGAAATCTTTTCGCCCCGGAAAACTGCAGAACCGTCTCTTTAATCAAGGAGTAGGTTGGCACCCGGCGCAACAGCCTGTTTTCGAGCGTATTGTAGAACCACTTGCCGATGCGGGTGCGGACGAACAGGCCGATAAAAAAACAGGCTGTGACAACGATAATCAGAGCCGCCGCGTTGGCCAGGATATTTTCCATCCCCGTCTCGGTCTGCAAAAGCTGTGCGAGTGGGCGCACCAGTTCCAGAATTCTACCGAAAATCCAGGAGAAGATCAGAAAAACGATAGTGCCCGGGAGAATGACCAGCAGACCGCCGATGATGGCGGTTTGCATAAACTTGCGAATTTTCCCGCCAGCCTGAGCTTGTTCTGGTTTTGGTCTCATCCCAGTTGCCTCAACAGCTCCTCGGTTTTTTCGCGCATCAGAGCCTGATTACCGGCAGCCTCCACGTTCAGCCGGAGGATCGGTTCGGTTTGCGAGCTTCGCAGGTTGAAGCGCCAGTCTCGATCGAACTCCATGGACAAACCGTCCACATACTCGACTACACTGGCTTGCGCGGCATAGCGCTCACGGACCGCGTCTATCACGGTTTCCGGATGCTCGACCACCCGATTGATCTCGCCGCTGCTCGGATACAGTTGGCGGCGTTCGGCGATCAACCGGGAAAGCGGCTGCTCGCCAAGGCTGAGCAGCTCAGCCGTCAGCAGCCACGGAATCATACCGCTGTCGCAATAGGCGAACTTACGAAAATAATGGTGGGCGGACATTTCACCGCCATACACTGCGTCTTCGAGGCGCATTTTCTCCTTCATGAAAGCATGGCCGGTCTTGCACTGGACGGTGCGGCCGCCGGCCTGGCTGACCATTTCAATTGTATTCCAAGTCATGCGCGGATCGTGGATCACGGTCGAGCCTGGCGATTTGGCCAGCATATGAGCAGCCAGAATACCGACCATGTAGTAGCCGTCGGCAAACTCACCTTTCTCATCGAAAAAGAAACAGCGGTCGAAGTCTCCGTCCCAGGCGATGCCGAGATCGGCGGACTGAGCCATGACCGGATCGGCGGTGGCCGCGCGGTTTTCCTCCAGCAAAGGATTGGGAACCCCGTTGGGGAAAGTGCCGTCCGACTGATGGTTGACCCGGACGAACTCGAGCATCGGCAGTTTTTCCGCGACCGCATCGAGAAAAAGTCCGGCGCATCCGTTGCCGGCATTGGCCACGATTTTCAAGGGTTGCAGTTTGCCGGGGTCGATAAACGACAGCAATTTTTCAACATATCCCTCGCCGACATCCAGGGGCAGGTTCCGCCCCCGGCTTTCGGGCTTGCGTCCGAGATTGTCTTCGCGCACTCTTCGTTCCAGCTCCTGCAAGCCGGAATCGCCACTGACCGGGATCGCGTCTTCGCGCACCAGCTTGAGTCCGTTGTATTCCATCGGATTGTGACTGGCGGTCACCATGATACCTCCGCCCATGCCAGGCAGGGCGGCGGCGTAATAGACCATTTCGGTGCCGCTGAGACCGATGTCGCGGGAATCGGCGCCGCCATCGTTCAGCCCTCTGATCAGGGCATCGGCCAGAGCGGAGCTGCTGACCCTGACATCGCGCCCGACCGCCACCGGACCGCTCGGCAGGAAATGGGCGGTATAGGCACGCCCAATCTTGTAGGCGATCTCTTCGTTCAGATCGTCCGGAACCCGGCCACGAACATCGTAAGCTTTGAAACAGGTGAGTTTTTCGGTCATGAAACAGAATCCTTTCAAATGTATTCAACCGTTGCCGGCGGTTTGGGGGTAAGATCATAAAGGCATCGGTTTACTTCGGGAATTTCGGTAATACGCCGGCAGACTCGCTGCAAAACCTCCCAGGGCAACTGACTGGCTGTGGCGGTTCGGGCGTCAATACTTTCAATGCAGCGAACCACGATCATCCGGCCGAACTCGCGCTGGCGGTGGCGAATTCCGGTGGCCCGATCCTTGAGCAGCACCGCCAGATACTGAAATGCTTTGCTGTCCTTCAGCTCCTCTTCGATG
>SLNM01000380.1 GCA_007133055.1 Lentisphaeria bacterium | reverse complement strand
CTAAATCCGCCGCCGCTTGAGCAAGGCCAGACCGGCCAGGCCGAGCAGAGCCAGGGTCGAGGGTTCGGGGATGATGGTCACGTCCAGGGTCGCATGATTGTCCGGGTTGGTGGCCAACGCGGTGAAAAATGCCATCCTGCCGCTAGTAGCGAATTCATCGTAATTAGGCCGGAAAAATACAAATTCGCCGCCCTCAGCCCCATTAGCATACTGCGCATTGAGGAAATCGGCGATTTCAACGCCTGTGGCGCCGGAAGTGCTGACCGAGCCTGACGGACCACCACCCTCCACCCATGTCTGATGGAGCATGGTTGCGTCTGCACTCGGATCTGGGGCCGGCCCCGAATACCAATCACTTTCAAGTACATCGATTGAAGATCGATAGTTCAACCCATAGAGATCCGCATTGTGACCGGTGTCGGCGTTGTTGTAATCAAGAACCCCTGTCAGGCTTGCCGTCGCGATAAATTCTCCCGGCTGCAATACGGGAAGCTCAAAGGCAAAGAGTCCTGTACTGACTCGATCACCATCGCGTCGACCTACACGAATGTTATCTCGACCAGGATCGCTAAATGTTATTGTAGGTGGTTCGTCAGAGGTGCCATAAATTTCAATCCCCTGGGTTTGGGCGTCGCTCAGAGTGATCGGTGCGGCATTCGCCGCGGCAACGGCAAAAACCAGAACCATCAGTGAGGAAAACAGAACCTTGTTTTTGGCTTGCGCTAACTTTTTCATTGTATAATCTCCATTGTTTCGTTTGACAATAACTAACAATAACCAAATAGACGTTTTTACAAATTCCCCCGGCCTTGCCTGAAGCCCGGGCCTTCGCTCTTCCCCCCGACCGCCTTTCACGCGTACGGCCGGGGTTGACACGGCAGTTTCATCATCGCCTTCAGCCCTCCTGTCGTTGATCGTTGTCTGACATCCATGGCAGTTGCCATGAATGTACTGTAGCATGGTTCCGGGGATTGTCAAATTGTTTTCGCAATTTTTTTTCTGTTTCGGTTTCTTGAATGCAATTTCAGAACCCAAACCCTGAACCTGCCGAAGTAGGTGCGCCGAGTCCGCCGCCAGGCGGACGAGGGCGGTGGACGATTGGCTTCATTCGCAATCCGCTCTCGTCGCCGAATATCGTTCCAGGATGAATTCAAGGGGTTTTTGAAACGGCATAATATTTCGTTTGACGAACCATAAATTCGGGATTAATCCAGGGAGTTTTGGCGCGGGCTTGCAGCCCGCCGTGATTATGTTCAACACTTGACGGGCTGAAGGCTCGCCCCAAAGACGACGGCGAATATCGGGGCTAGAGCATCTTAGGGACTGGGAATGTGCCAATCTTCGGTAAATTGGCATCTTCAAGCTTCCTTAATAGTTTCGACATAATCCGATGCGTTCGAAGGGGATCGCTTCGAAATCCGGGATGCGTCGATAAACTTCTGCGTCGGCGATGAGCCTGAAATCCCCTTGGGCGACATCTGCAAAGCCCGGATTCCGGTCGGTCGCCCAGTTGTCGGGGCGCAGACAATCAGCGGCCCGCAACGGCGATTCTTCAGAGGTTTGCGAGATAATGAACAGTTTGCTTCTCACCGCAAGGTTGCGGGAAACCACGATGCGCTTCGGCGTCGCACAGTCCTCTTCAAAGAAACGCGCCAACTCGGGATAGCGGGTCTGCCATATCGGCGACCGATGGTCGATCTCCCTGGTCAGTCTGATGATCCAGTCGCCATTTTCGGGATCCAGCCAAGAGGGCAGGCGTTCGGCCGCCCAGGTGTGATAGCAATCGCTGAGATTCACTCCCAGCTTGCTGTCCACGAAGACGTTGTTGACGATGGTGTTGTCCGAACCGCCGTTCATGAAAATGCAGCCGCGGTTGCCGCTGGAGGCGCGATAGAAGACGTTGCCCGCCACAGTTATTCCGCTGCTGCCGTCGTCCAGATAGATACTGGTCACATGATTCGGCTCGGATCCGATGCAGCAGAAAAAATTGTGGCGAATCACCGTGCCTCGCTCCGAAGGGTTCCGGCCTATGCCGGTGGCGCCGAGATCGTCGCCCTGAGTGGCGACATTCTCAATTCTATTCAACTCGATGCGATGATCGTTGCCGTGAAAACCAATGGCCCGACTGCCGCTGTCGTGAATGAAACAGTGCCGAACCGTCGCTCCTGCGCCGCCGAGACGCACGCCGCAGGCCGCGGCGCGACGGTCGAACCTGTGCATGTCGCAATTGACAATAAGATTGCGCGACCGGACAAGCGCGGCGCGGTCGCCGCCGGTCATCCTGATGCCGCCCAAACCGGTTTGATAGATGTCGCAGTTTTTCACGGCGTGGTCGCCGCCCTGAATATCCATCCCCAACCCTCCAATCCGGCGCACGACACATGCTTCGATTCGAACCTTGCGGCCGCCGTCGACCCTGATGCCGCCGCCCCGCCCGTGTTGGATTGTGAAGCCGCGAATATTCAGATGTGACACACCATTGGTTTCGACGGCCGGCGCGGGCAACCCGGAAACCGCGATTTCGGCGATCGATGCGCTTTTCGGCCATAGGTACAGAAGACCGCTTTTTCTGTCCAGATACCATTCGCCGGGGCAATCCAATTCCTCCAGCAGGTTGTACACGTAGTAGCGCCGGATATGCCTCCAGCCGTCTTTCCGCCACTCGTCGTCGTGAACACTTCTAATCCCGTACAAATGAGGTTTGCCCAGTTGCATCTGACGTTTTCGGCAATCGATCTTGGCCACCGGCAGATGATCGTAATACCAGCCCCAGTGAAAATTGCCGGCCAGCCAGACGTCATCGGCCAGATGCCAGCGCTCAATCCGGCTGTGATCGAAACCGACAACACCGCCGCGCTCGCTCCGGTCGAGAACGTCCTTGAATCCGTCGCGCTTGGCTACCGCGCCGCCGTCGACAACGCGTTCAATAGGGATCGTCTCTTCGTTGGGCCAGCGGGCGATGGTCATACTCTCGCCATCGACAAACAGCTCCAGCGGGGCGGGGCGCTCGAGTGTCGGGCGATGATGCTCGCCGTACTCGATGATTCCGAGGGCGGCCAGGTCGCAGCACAGGACATGCTCTCGGGCTTCCGGCGCCAGACGGGAAAGGATTGCCGGATCGGTTGGTCGCCGGAATGATTTGGCGGGGAGGACATGTCCGCAATCAAGTACGACTTTCTCGTCTTGCCAGACAGTGTAGGTCACAGGAAACTCTTCATCGCCGCCATCCTCTCGGTCAAGCCGGAACGAATGGCGAAGCGGGTAGCGACCGCCGTGGACATATACGGTGGCCGGCAGCGGAAAAGCGAGCCGACGGCGAAAAGTCCGCAGCCGATCCCTGGCGCCCTCAAGCGTCGCCAGCGGTTGCTCTGAAGTCCCCGGATTCTTGTCGTCGCCAGCAGTGGCCACATGAAACTCTATTTGCTCCGGCATATCCGGCTCCACTTCAAGCTGTTTATTCTCTTTCTGATGTTCCCGCCGAATTCCGAATTATAGACTAATACCATGCATCGTTCGTTTGTCGGCCAGAATCGCGGGCGGCT
>SLNM01000190.1 GCA_007133055.1 Lentisphaeria bacterium | reverse complement strand
TACTCCGAACACCGGAGTGACCGTTTGCTCCGCATAATACTCGAGTATGTCGTAGAAGGCGCTGATGTCGGCACCTTCGGGAACTTCCAGCAGAAACAGAGCCTCGATCGGACTGTCCGGCGGCAGCAGATACGGATTGTGATTGCTGCGCAACTGCTTCTCGAAACTCTCCTCGTGACTGAAGGTGAAGCTGGTGAAGTGATTAAAGTAGGGCTTGCTGTTGTACAAAGCAAAGTCCTCATGGTCAATATGACCGTCGAGAAGCTCCAATTGCTCGCCCTTGCGCGGAATCGACTGATAGTCGTTCAGTGTCGCCAGCAGCGCTCGGTTGTAGTCGGCTTCGGAAATGCGGGACTGAAACTTGAGACGGTTGGAAAAAAGATATATGTTGCCAGTGTTGCCGCTGTCGATGGCCTCGCTTAAAGGTCCCTGTAAAAACTCGATGGTGTTGTTGACGTATTCGGCAGGCTCAAGCCTGGCAAACGGGAGGATCAGAGCGAACATGGTTTTGTCGGAGGGCGCGATACTGTCGCGTTCACTTAGTTCTTGCAGCAATCCGGCGGCAATGCCGTTGCCCGTGCCGCCGCCGGTCGAACAGAAGACCAGCTCGCCCTGTACACGATGCAGCAACTCCTCCCGAATCGAAAGAAAAGCGTCGCGGCCTATCCGCGGGTCCTTGCGCGAGCCGCGCATTTGGCCGCGCACTGAATGAACGGTAGCGAGAATACGGGATTCGACCGGAAGTTTGCGCATCTCGGTGTCCGAAACATTGACGATGGTGCACTGGCTGTCCAGTAAATAGGCCAGCTTGCCGCCGGCGCCGCCAATTCCGATAGCCATAGTCAGACCTCCAGAAAAGTTGATTGCCTAGGTTTGTAGACCTCGCCGAGGACCAGGCTTTCCAGCGCCTTGGCTCCGTAGGCGGTAATATACATGTTCTTGCGGTTGCCTTCATCACGGATATCGATGAAGCGAAGACATTGCAGGGTTTCAACGATGGCGGTGGCGGTCTGCTTGGTACGGGTGATGGCCAGCGCCTTAAGGTCGTCAAAGCAATTGGTTATATTGTAGGCTCGGCCTCGGTCCTCGGCCATCGCCACCCAGTAGAGGACGAGAAAATGTGCTTCCTGCAAGTGTTCGGTTTGCTCGCGAAAGAGTTTTTTTTCGAAATCTCTCATGCTGCCCGCCATCGTTTCAGCTCCGCTCAGCCTAGCCTGCTTCCTTCTTCACGAGGCAAGTTTCAGTACACAAAAACCCGATCAATGCTTTCGCCTCTCACTGGTTTTACTATACTACACTTTTATATTTTGTCAAGCAGTCATTTTTTCTGATTGCATACCACCCGCCGGAACACCGGAATTTTGCCGGACTCTCTGCCGCCCCGACTTCGCGGGCAAACTGCCTGGCCGGCACCGCAAAGGTCGGATGCATTATGAAGATAGACTAGTGCAGTATAGTTTAGTTTTGTATAGTGTAGTTTACTAGATTTAAGTAATCAGACTGGCTGCAGGCGCGAAACAGAGAGCCCTGTCATTTTTACATGAGCAATCATTCATACTCTTTCGACAAGGTTCGCGACAAGGTGGCCGGAGCTTCCAGCTCCGGGGCGATTTGAAATCTCTGTTTTAACATCGCCCTTTCTCGAGGTTACTCCTTGACAACTGCACGAGCCCGATTACCGTAGGTCTTCTGACATATCACCAGACGTGTCAGTTGAATCTCGCTATTTCAAGCACAGCAAAAGAGGATGCATGGAAACATGGCCGGCCATACAAACTTGAAGGAACATGCTTATCTTTCGCTGCTGGAGGAGCTGCTGGCTGGAAAACTGCGGCCGGGGGACATCCTGGACCGCCGCGGAGTGGCACGGCGGCTCGGCATGAGCCCGGCCCCGGTGCACGAGGCCATGTTGCAGCTCCAGTATGAGGGGCTGCTCGAAGCTTTGCCGCGGCGGGGAACCTTGGTCAAGCCGATTGGCAGGGAGGAAGTCCGGGGGCACCTGGTGTTGCGTGAGGCGTTCGAGCGCCAGGCCAGCCGACTTGTCGGCAACGATGTTTGGCTGTCGGAAGCCGAGCGGCTTCGCGAACTGGCGGCACTGGTGGACTCGGCGACGACCGAGGATTGGGAACGGGCGCGGGCCGAAGTCGAGTTTCATGTGCAACTGGTGGCGCTGGCGCAATGTCCGGCTCTGACAGGCGAATATCGACGGATCATGCGGGTCGGGCTGTTCTATCGGGTCAGCATGTTGCTGCCGATGCCGGCCCGGCACCTGAGAGACTCCCATTGCGCCCTGGTCGAAAGGCTGTTGTCGGCGCCGGCGGAAGCGGGGGAGATACTGGCGGAGCATCTGTGGTCCGGCAAGCCGGAATTTCTATCCCGACAGTCAGAAGCAAACAATATTCATGCTTGAAAAAAAGGATAAAAGCAATGAGAATTGACAAGACTCGGGGTTTAGTGGCGGCCCCGCCAACCGGTTTCACGGGGGATGGGAAAATTGACCTGTCGGCTGTCGGCTCTTTGGCCGCCCATTTGGCGACTCAGGGGGTGGTTGGCGGGTTTGTCAACGGAACCACGGGCGAAGGTATGTCACTGACCATAAAAGAACGCGAAGCTATCGCCGAGGAATGGCGGCGAACCATCCCGGCGCAGTTTAAGTTGTTCGTCCACGTCGGCCATAACTGTATCGAGGACGCCCGCCGCCTGGCTCGGCACGCGCAGAAGATCGGTGCCGACGCAATTGCCTGTATCGCCCCGGATTTCTTCAAGCCTACGGTTCCCGAGGGACTGGTGGACTGGTGCGCCGCCATCGTCGCCGCAGCGCCAAATATGCCCTTTTATTTCTATCACATGCCCTCCAAGAGCGGGGTCGATCTCCGGATTGCGCCGTTTATCCGGCTGGCGGCGGAGCGTATCCCGAATTTTGCCGGCGTGAAATTCACCTTCGAGGCGCTCGACGACTACTTGGAGTGCCTGCGCCTGGACAAGGGTCGGTATGACCTGCTCTGGGGGCGGGATGAGATGCTGCTTTCCGCTCTGGCCGCCGGCGCCCGCGGCGGGGTCGGGTCGACCTATAACATAGCCGCACCCCTGTACCTGCGCATCATCGAAGCCTTCGAGTCCGGAGACCTCTGCCAGGCCCGCGAATTGCAGGCTCGCTCGGTCGAGCTGATCGGGGAAATGAAAAAGTTCGGCGACATTTTTTCCGTCATCAAGGCGATTCTGCATAGCCAGGGGGTGCCGATTTCCCCGAGGGTTCGAGCGCCGCTCGGGTCGCTGACCCCGGAACAAGCCGAGGCGGCGGGGCGGCGGTGCCTGGAGATTATCGAAAAGTGAGCGTCCGAAATGGGCTGGTCTTTTTCCTTACGCCTCGCCGGCCGGCGGCAATTGAAAAATGACTCCATGACTCCATGACTTCATGTCTTCATGTCTTCGTGACGCCCGGCATCGCAAGAACAAGCGCCGGCAAGGGTCATCGGGCCAGCCCGGAGTCACGAAGTCACCCCGTCAGCCCGGAGTCACAAGGGTCATCGGGCCAGCCCGGAG
>SLNM01000018.1 GCA_007133055.1 Lentisphaeria bacterium | reverse complement strand
TGGCGTCCCCCGGCAATCCCAGTTGCTCGTACCATTGCCGCCGCGCCTCTTGGTCAGCCTGATGTTCTTCAATGGCCAGCCGGGCGACAGTTTCCAGGTGCTCGGCCGGGACGACAATGACACCGTCGCCATCGGCCACCACAAAATCGCCGGGATGAACCAGCACGCCGCCAACACTGACCGGCAGATTGTACTGGTCGAACTCGACCCGTCCGACTACAGTGGCGGCGGCGGGGCGTGGCTGTTTGACAGTTGGCCGTGGCGCATTTCGATGGCTTGAGCGGGCAGGATGCGGTCTGGCTCCGCAATTTTTTTAAACAGCATGTCAATGGCGCATTCGGCCATTCGGTCTTGCGGCAGAAATCGGCAGGCCACTCGGGCACCGGCCATTTCCAACTCGGAAACCATGGCGAAGCAGGTAATGGAAAGGTCCCGGGGAATGCGGAGGTGGCGGTGAAAGGCGACGGCGCCGAGGGCGTGCAAGGCATCGTTCGGATAACAGATAAAGGCGGTTGGCCGGTCGGGTTGGCCGAGCAGTTTGTCGAACAGTTCCAGCTTTGCCGCCGGCTGGCGGGGCAGGGTGATGACGTGCGGGGGCAGGCCGGCGGCTTCGATGGCCGCCATGTAGCCTTCGCGCCGGTCGCGGGCGCTGTAGTGCGTCACATTTTCGTTGTCAATATAGACGATTTGCCGGTGTCCAAGTTGAATCATTTCCGCAGTGGCCGCTCGGCCGGCGGCTAAATCGTCGGGATAAACCGCGTCATGCGGCCGGCGGTCGTTGATCCAGACAGAAGGAATGTTGTAACGCTCCATCAATTCCCCCATCATAGGCGGAATTGAGCCGCAGTAGTCGATCAGCAAACCGTCGGTACCCAGCTCGCGAAACACTTTGGGGACGCGGTCTGGATTGGTCATTTCCTGGTCGGGCGCTTCCGCCACCATCAGATGGCTGTTGTGCCGGGCACTTTGCAATTCCAATTGCCGGAGCAGCCCGGGCGGCAGGAAGAGACTGCGGTTTTCCCGGCTGATCAGCAAGGTGATATTGCCAAACCTCCCGGTGCGCGTCGCGCTTGCCGCGGTGTTTCTCCGGTAGCCGAGTTCAGCGGCGACTCGCTGGATGGACTCGCGTGATTGCTCGCTGGCACCGATATTGCCCGCGCTGTTGTTCAACACCTTGCTGACCAGGGCGCGCGAGAAACCGGTGCGCTCCGCCACTTGCTGCAGCGTAGCCGCCGGTCTGGTTTGTTTGGCGGTCATTAATTTTGTCATTCCCGTTTATCCTGACAATTTGAAGTGAAACGTTTAATACAATAATGTGAAGAACCAGATTGTCAATCTTTCGCCTGACCCCCTGGGAACACAAGACTCTTATGTGAAACACCAGGTTCGAACCGGTTGACGAGAACGGCGACGACCACGGTAGACGCTTGGGGAGGCCAGGTATAGGGGATATGTGCTGTAATTGTTTTTTCGCCATGAATCCCTGCGGCAAGCGTTTAGGATGATGCTTAAGCGTTTTTCCATCTGCGCCTTGGTGGCAATCGTTTTTCTTGACTATGGCAGTACAGCAACTATATTTTTTGCATCATCACCATTTTTCAGAGAAACGCCATGAACGAAAGCGCAATGAAAGAGACATCAGTGAGGCCCGCTGGGTACACCGCTCTGGCAGAGCGATTCGACTTGGATGTAATCCCAAACTGGCATGTATCAATGATCGCGACAGGCAGCATCCGCAGACTCAAATCGAGTGCAGGGTTTGTTGAAGAGGTCTATCCTGCAAAATACTGGCCGGGCGACAAGGTGGGAGATCAACTTGAGTTCGCACTCAAGTACGACGGTACGAATCTCGCCATTCTTGCCAGTCTGTTCCGGGCCATCTCGGTGGAGGACATCCTCGACTACATCCAATCGAAACCCATTGGGAAATACGCCCGCCGGGCATGGTTCCTCTACGAGCTTCTAATGGGCAGGCAACTGCCTGTGGATGATTTGACGAAGGGGAACTATGTGGATCTCCTTGAGACAGATGAATACTACACAATCGTTCGCCCTCGTCCGGTGCGCCGTCAGCGAATAAATGACAACCTGCTGGGCGATGCCCGGTTTTGTCCCACAATCCGCCGGACCGATGCGTTGCGCCGATTTGAAAAGGCCGACCTGCCTGCGCGATGCCGGAAGATCGTATCGAGCTATTCGCCCCAATTGCTAAAGCGGGCCATGAGCTACCTCTACACAAAGGAGACCAGGTCGTCCTTCGAGATCGAACACATCAAGCCCAGCTCGACTCGAACGGAGCGGTTCATTGGGTTGCTTCAACTGGCCGAAAAGGAGGACTTCTGCGATAAAGACTGTTTGATCGACCTGCAGAACCGCATCGTCGATCCGCGTTTCCGGGACACGGATTATCGAACCGAGCAGAATTACGTGGGGGAGACCGTCGGGCCGCAGAAGGAGAAGGTTCATTTCGTCTCCCCAAAACCCGAAGACCTGGACGGGATGATGGAGGGACTGATTGCCGCCCACAAACGAATGGACACAGGCAACGTACACGCCGTGGTCCATGCCGCCGCCGTGGCGTATGGGTTTGTTTTTCTTCACCCCTTCGAGGATGGGAACGGTCGAATTCACCGTTTCCTGATCCACAACATACTGGCCCGGCGCGGGTTCACCCCCGCAGGTCTTATCTTCCCCGTGTCCGCGGCCATGCTGAAGAATCTTGCCGACTACGACTGGTCGCTGGAGTTGTTCTCCCGCCCTCTGATGACGCTCGTGGAGTATTCGCTGGATGATCAAGGTCGGATGATCGTGCAAAACGAAACGGCCAGATGGTACCGGTTCATCGACATGACGCCGCAGGCGGAAGCCCTGTTCAGGTTTGTTGAGCAGACCATCGACACCGAGCTTGTGGAAGAACTTGAATTCCTGGCGAACTACGACCAGACCAAGAGGGCCATCCAGGAGATCGTTGACATGCCGGACCGCAAGATCGATCTCTTCATCCAGGCGTGCTTGCAGAACAACGGTCGGCTCTCCGCGCGGAGGCGCGCCAATCACTTCGACTTCTTATCGGATAAGGAAGTGGCACACATGGAGGATGCCATTCGATCCGCCTACGGAAATCGTGTGAAGGCGGGTCAGTCCGGTCAGTCCTCCGATTTGCTTTTATGAAACCTTCTTCTATATTGCCTTTTATGTTCCTGAAAAGCAGTTGCGGCGAAAGGGCAACCGGGGATGCGAGGCCAGACAGATCCTTCTCTATTTGGCGGCTGTCAAATGCCGGGGGCGGTATTCGCTCACGGTTCTTTCCGAACAGTTAGGGCCTGTGACCATATCCGGGCTTGACAGTGCCCGAAGCAAGATGAGGATGAGGCTGCAGAAAGACAAGCAGTTGAGGAATCGCATAGCTGAAATTCAAGCGGTTCTCGACAATAAAAGCAAATCGGAGGACTGACCCGCTAGCACAGACAAAGAGAGCTTACCTTAAGGCCTGTTCTGCCTAAATTGCGATATTCCATTTCCATTTGGATTTCCGTTTAATTATTTGT
>SLNM01000336.1 GCA_007133055.1 Lentisphaeria bacterium | reverse complement strand
TCATGAATTATTCAGGCTTGTTTGCCCCGCCGCAGGCGGGTCGCCGCTTTCTTTTTCCGCCAGAAATCCCTCGTTTTTCACTGAGGAGGCCACCAACTCGTTGCGCGGTCGTTTGCATTTGCCGATAGTTGGTTCATATTGCAATCTTTTGTTTGGCGGACCTGTTGCCGGAGCGAATTGGCCTTGCTTGGCGGTCGCTCTCCTGCTGGTTGCGCTGAGTTGAAAATGATCAAGTTAAACGAGGCAATTTCAAGAGAGTTATGAGAGAGGAAAAAAAGGTGAACCAAACAACCCAACCCAACCAACCTGTGATTTCCAACATAGTCGATCTGGACCATCTTCCCAGCATGGATGATTTACTGTCCGAAGGCAGTTCGGAGACTTTTGCGGCCGGCACTCTGACCACCGGCAAAGTAGTTGACAAGCGTGAGAACTCGATAATCGTCGATATCGGCTACAAGGCCGAGGGCGTGGTGGACCGAGACGAGGTGGTCGACTTTGACAGTCTGGAGATCGGTCAGCAGATTGATGTTTTCATAGAAATTCTCGAGGACGAAGATCACGAGATGCCGCTGCTTAGCGTGCGCAAGGCGGAGAGCATCAAGGCGTGGAGCGAACTATTGGAGAATTATCAGGAGGGCGACACGGTCAGGGGAGTGGTTCGTCGGCGGGTCAAGGGCGGCCTGATCGTCGATGTCAGCGGCGTCGAGGCTTTTCTTCCCGGTTCCCAGGTTGATATTGGCCCGGTTAAGAATCTGGACGATTATTTGGATCAGGAGTTGGAGTTCAAGTTGGTCAAGATCAGCCAGGAGCGTCGCAATCTCGTAGTTTCCCGGCGTGAATTAATTGAAGAATCGCGGGCCGAGCAGCGGGCGGCTTTGCTCAACGAATTGCAGGTCGGCGACTTGCGCACAGGCCAGGTCAAGAACATCACTGATTTTGGCGCCTTTGTTGATTTAAGCGGGATGGACGGTCTGCTGCACATCACCGACATGTCCTGGGGGCGCATTGGCCATCCCAGCGAGATGGTGGACATCGGGGACGAGGTAGAAGTGATGATCCTTGACATTGACCATGAGAAGCAGCGTGTTTCGCTGGGGCTGAAGCAGAAGGAGGGCAATCCGTGGGACGACGTTAAGGACAAATATCCGGCCGGCAGCCGGATGCACGGGCAGGTGGTCAATGTGATGCCGTACGGTGCATTTGTCGAGCTGGAACAGGGCATCGAGGGGTTGATTCACGTTTCCGAAATGTCCTGGACCAAGCGGGTTAACAGAGCGTCCGACGTACTTTCAGTCGGTGATGAAGTTGACGCGATGGTACTGGATGTGCAGCAGGGCGAGCGCAAGATATCTCTGGGGTTGCGGCAACTGACCGAGAACCCGTGGGAGAAGCTGGCGGAACAGTTTCCGCAGGGCAGCAAAGTCAAGGGGCCGGTTCGCAACATGACCGCCTACGGAGCCTTTGTGCAGATTCAGGATGATATTGACGGTATGATTCACGTCTCCGACATGTCGTGGACCCGCAAAGTCAGTCATCCCGGCGATGTGCTGGAAAAGGGGCAGGAGGTGGAGGCGGTAGTACTCAGCATTGACCCGGACCAGCAGCGCATTTCGCTTGGTCTGAAGCAGCTTACCGAGGATCCCTGGAATCGGATTGAGGAATACTACAAGGTTGGCGACGTGGTTGAGGGCAAGGTTACCAAGATCGCCTCCTTCGGAGCCTTTGTCGAGCTGGCCAACGGAGTTGAGGGCTTGATTCACATCTCCCAGCTTAGCGAGGAGCATGTAAAGCGGGTCAAGGATGTCCTTAGTGTTGATCAGCAGGTGACTGCCCGGGTGATCAAGGTGGACCAGGAGGAGAAGCGGGTGGGGCTCAGCATCAAGGCGGTTTCCGAGGAATATCTGGCGGGTCTGGAGTCAGGCGAGCTTAGCCAGCTAAGGCCGGGCGAGGAGATTGGCGGGTTCAGTCATTTGATTGATTCGGCGCTCGAGGAGGAACAGACCGCGGTGTCAGAAGGGGAAGGGGCGGCGGCGGCGGCGAAATCCGCTGAATCAGCTTCCGATGAGAAGGCCGAAGAGAAGTCAGGGGAGCAAGATGCGGCCGGCCAGCAGGAGGAGCAACCGGCTGCGACCGACGAGAGCGGCGAACCCCTGGAAGGCGGCGATGCCGAGCCGACGGCAGACTCCGAGACGCCGGAGGTTGACCAGGCTCAGGAAGCGGAAGCAGGTAGCGAGCCACCAGCCAAGACCGAAGAAACGCCGTCCGAACCGCCAGTTGCCGACACTGTGCCCGAGGAGGGGAAAAGCGCCGAGGAAAGTACGGAGGCGGCAGAGAAGCCGGCCGCCAAAGGCGCTGCTGCCGACAAAGCAAAGAATCCGGCGAAGGCGAAAAAGGCGACAACGACAGCCAGGAAGGGAGCGACCAGGACGACGAAGGCCACAGGAAAAGCGGTGGCCGGAAAAAAGACTGAGAAGTCAGACGGCAAGCAGGAGAAGCAGGCTCCGGCGTCGGATGATGGCCAGTAGCAGCCGTTGGTTGGCAGAGGCGGCCGACCAGGATGGAGAAGGTTGAAAGCGGTGGGCAGGACAAAAATATTCGAGATCTCTTGAAATATTTTGTTTCCCGTTTACATTAAGTTTTTTTGTGCGCAAATCATGCCCACGTAGCTCAGTTGGTAGAGCGCGTCCTTGGTAAGGACGAGGTCACCGGTTCAAGCCCGGTCGCGGGCTCCATGGCTGACTCGCCATTGTTCCTGGGATGGTATGGATCATCGCAGGGGGCGACGGCGAAAGCATATATTATCGACGGAAGCAGTTGGCGTCTATGGTTGGTCGGATGGTTCGGCGAATCGATGGCGACCTTGGCATTAAGCAGAGAAGAAAAATTGTTTTGAACAACCCCATACTGGAGGCAAAGAACAATGGCAAAAGCAGCATTTGAACGCAAGAAACCCCATGTGAACATCGGTACGATCGGGCATGTCGACCATGGCAAGACCATGTTGACGGCGGCGATCACCATGACCCTGGCCAGGCAGTTTGGCACCGAGATTCGCTCCTACGACCAGATTGACAATGCGCCCGAGGAAAAGGCGCGCGGTATTACCATCAACACCTCACATGTCGAATATGAGACCGAGAAGCGGCATTACGCGCACGTCGACTGTCCCGGCCACGCGGACTACATCAAGAACATGATTACCGGCGCGGCGCAGATGGACGGAGCGATACTGGTGATTGCGGCCACCGACGGCCCGATGGCGCAGACCCGCGAGCATATTCTGCTGGCCCGTCAGGTCGGAGTTCCGGCCATGGTGGTTTTCATCAACAAGATCGACCAGGTTGACGATCCCGAGTTGCTCGAGCTGGTCGAGATGGAAGTGCGCGAGTTGCTTTCCGAGTACAACTTCCCGGGGGACGATATTCCGATTGTCATGGGGTCGGCCTTGCAGGCGGTGGAAAAGGAAGGCGATCCGGACAGCGAGGCTTGCAAGCCGATTGTCGAACTGATGAAGGCGGTTGACGATTACATTCCGGAGCCGGCGCGTCCGTT
>SLNM01000232.1 GCA_007133055.1 Lentisphaeria bacterium | reverse complement strand
TTCAGGTAGTTGCAGCATTCGACGATGGTGCTGCCGGTGCGTACCATGTCGTCGAAGACAATGATGTCGCATCCCGAAATCTGCTCGGTGCTTGTCGGAGAATTGCCGGCGGGCGCCATTGCCACCCTGCGTTCACCGTCCCGTTTCTTTTCCATGAACAAATAATTGACCGAAGGCGCCAGCAGCATGTCGGCTGACATCTGGTCGATGCAGCGTCCGACCTGGCGGACAAACGGCACGGCGCCGGCATCCGGGGCGCACAGGATCAGGCTGGGTCCGTTGCCCGGATTGGCGGCCAGGCCGCGCTTCATGATGTAGCTGGCGAACAATTCGGATGGACAAAGATTGAAAAACTCGCCTTCAAAAACGCGCCTGCACAGTTTTTGCACCGAGGTTGAGTGGTTATGGACCGTGACAATGCCATCGACGCCGCTGATGCGTAGCAGCTCAGCATAGAGCATGGTCGAAAAAGGTTGTCCGTCGAACTTTTTGAGGTCTTGCAGATCGCGTACGAAATCGGTTTCGCCGTGTTCGGCGCGCGGCCCCCGGTCCTGGGCGCTGAAAAAGAGATCGGGCTGAACCAGAATCACCCTTTCTGCGCCGTTGTCCTTGGCGGCGCGGGCAACCAGAAAAGTGCGCATGGCCAGGGAGTTGCGGGTATGCTGCCCGCAGCAGGTGGAGACGATGACCACCGTCTTGCCGGCCAGGCGGTTGCCGATATGATCAAAATCCTGCTCGTCACTGATGAAACGCGGACAAAACTCGCTGTTGGCAAATTGCTTGAGCGAGATCAAGTCGGAGATTTCCGCGCCCTGGCCGGAATAATGCGCCACATCGATGGCGAACGGATCGTCTGAGATCGTGGCAACGACAAGTACGGAGTCTGCGTTCATGATTGGTTGGAACTCCATTGCCGCCACCCTTGGGCCGAGGCCGTCGCTTCGCATCCCCCTTTCGAGGCTGGTCAGGCGAGGCAATCCTATAAGGGGCGGGGCTACCTGTTGATTTTTTTCGATTCCCGGTCGGCAATGCAAATTTACCGTCGCTTCGCGATATTTCCAGCCCGGACGATGATTCGCGTGTAATGATGCGTCTGACTGACGCACCACTCTCGCAATTTCCTGTTTTTTTGTATTGTGGCGGTCAATGCAGTACAGTAATGGCGCGGAGTGGATTTCCAGACCTCGCTATTCTGAGCACAAGGGAGTCGCAAGTTGAACGACATCTTTTTCCGTTGTTCTACCACGACACAGAGGATTAATCTGGTGCAGCCCCCGCGCCAACGGCGCAAAGCATACCAGACCGGGGCAACGCCCCGGGTAATGATATCAAACAGCAAGTGCGCTGAAAGCGCCCCGCATAATTTCCGTTAAGTCCTAGCCTGATTCAGGGATCGGTTAAGCGGGTCGGGTATGAGTATTGGGGGCGCGAATCGTGGAACTCGTCCACCGCTATCGTCAACCGCTCTCGTCGATCCCGGAGTCAAAAGCTCGCCAAGGTGCTGGGCAAGGCTATTGGTCGCCGCACCGGTTAAGCGGGTCGGGTAAGAGTATCCGATTAAGTGTGGCGGTTAAGAAAGCGATTAAGTGCAGCCCGCGACCCTCTTGTGCTCGGAAATAACGAGGTTTGATTTTCATGATTGCCATTATCGACTATCGGGCGGGCAATGCCACCAGCGTCCTGCGCGCTTTGCGCTATCTTCGCCAGGATGCCAGAATTACCGATGATCCGGCGGTCGTGGCCGCCGCCGACCGGGTGATTTTTCCGGGCGTGGGTGCGGCCGGGGCGGCCATGGACAGTCTGCGACAACTTGGACTGGACACCTTGCTGCCCCGGTTGATTGCGCGGGGAACCCCATTTCTGGGGATTTGTCTGGGCTATCAGCTTCTCTTTGAATGCAGCCAGGAGGATCATGCTCAGTGTCTGGGAGTGCTACCCGGAAAAGTGGTGCGATTCGCTGACGACATGGTGGACCGGAGTACCGAAATGCCCCTGAAAATACCGCATATTGGATGGAACCAGGTTCTCTTTCCCGGCCCGCATCCGCTGTGGCGGGGGCTGTCCGCGCCAGGCGATTTTTATTTTGTCCATTCCTACTATCCGATACCCCGCCCCGACCCCGCGCTGTGTTGTCTGCAGGCCAGGTACGGAGAGAAGTTTGCCGCCGGAGTGGTCAGAAATAACTTGGCGGCCTTCCAGTTTCATCCTGAAAAAAGCGGCGAAGTCGGGCTGCGGCTGCTCGATAATTTCTGTCAGTGGCAGCCGGCTTAGCCTGATTAATTCATGAACTTCGCCGCGAGATGCGGCAGTGTGCGTAAGATCGGCTGCAAGCTGTTGAGATTGCGTGCAATGGTGCCTCGCAGCAGATGGCTCATGAATTGTTCAGGTTAGTATGTCGTCAGCGAGGGTTGTCCGGGAACAATTTGCCAAATACAGTTTCCTGGTTATCTTAAGAACTTGTTGTCAGCCGAACCGATCATATATCAATTTTCTGATTATTAACAGGCATTAGCCGAGGAGAGTGTCGAAATGTCCGTGCATCGCAGTCTTAAAAGAGCTGGTCAAATGAAGGCGAAGCGCAATGTGCTGAAGCGCTTTGAGCGCATCGAAGTGCTCCGGCAGCAGGACCGCTATGAGGAGGGGCAGAAAGTCTGGGGTCTGCCCAAAACCAAGGTCAAGGAATAAGGCGGGACAGCTCCCGCCATGCCCCCTGGGCAAGCGCTGCCAGTAGAAACAGTGTCATAACCAGAATCCAAAAACGCCATCTTTCTGTCGTTCGCGCAGAAACATGGTGTTTTTTTGTGCCGCTTATTCTTGCTTTCTTGCGTGAGCACAGAGCGAAATAACGGATGCCTGTGGCGCCGATGCTCCGGGGGGCGGGCGATAGTTTATGCTTTTTCTTTGCCACCGTGATGGGATAATACCCTTTTACAGGCTGAAAATGAAATAAATCGTGAAGGCTACCGCGCCGCCGGCCAGGAGCAGAGCCAGCAGCACCGGCCACAGCAGAGCGCCGCCGATCTTGCTCAACTGCCAGAAGGACAGCGATGCCAGGCTGGCAGCCGGTCTGTCATCATCGGGCTCGGCACGATCTTCCCGCTGGCGTTCGAACTTGACGCATTCAATGTGGGCCTTCTCCACGGTCCGGCGCAGATGGCGCAGACCGTTTTCCTGGAGATCCTCCGGAATCTGCCCCAGCTCCTCGAGAAGGACGGAGAAGAAGTGTCCCCTGGCCTCCAACGCTTCTCGTTCCTGATCCGCCTTGGTTCGTAGTTCATGCAACCGATGCATCACCTCCTGCCGTCGCCTTTGCAGCTCGGTCAGTTCGCGGCGGGTGGCGGTCTGCCGGGTGGCGCCGGATTCCCGGTCGAGTATATTTTTCAACTCGGTTTCCGGGGTTGGCTCTGTTGGTGGCAGTGGCTCCGGTTCCGGTGTTGGTTCCGGGGGGGAAAGGGCGGGGTCGGGAGCCTGGGCGGGTGGATGCTCGGGCAGGGGCGGCGACGGCTGCGCTTTTTCACCGTCCGTCGCTGTTTCCGGGTCGGCTGGCGGCGAATCG
>SLNM01000035.1 GCA_007133055.1 Lentisphaeria bacterium | reverse complement strand
TGGCGAACGCAAATCCGGGATCAGGGTCTGATTGACCATGAGGCCGCAATTTCCACCACCCCCGGTTTCCAGTGGGACAGCCATGCGGCCAGAGCTGCGCTGTACTGTCCCACCAACACTCGACCTTATGGAATAGACCCCGTTGACAACCAACCCTATTGGGGCACCAGCTATCTTTATTTCCGAACCACAGGCGGCAATCCGGGAATTGGCGGGGATGGCTTCCCGCCGCCGCCCGGCGGGACTCAAAGGTATACGAGAGTAGGCGATGTTCTCGAACCAAGCAAAGTCGCCGGTTTTATGGAAGGACGCAGCTCCTCGCCCACTGCTTTTGCGCAAAACTGGGAGTTGCCAACTCCAGCCCACAATCCGGGGATCCATCGCCAGGTGGGGTGGCTTAATATTCACAATGGCAGTGCCAACTACTGGTTCGTCGACGGCCACGTAGAACTGATATCCAGAGAGCGGATGATGAGCAGTGGCTGGTTCCCCTGGAACGAGCTTGTGGTGGTCGACTACACAGGTTCTCGATCCTGGGAATAAGTGAGGATTGAGCCTACCTTGGCAATTAAGGTTCGCGCTCAAAATGATCATGATTGGGGCGAAAGATTAAGGCGGACGATTCGGGTAAAGCCGCACAACCTTTATCTTTTACCCTAATCTTGCGCCTTAATCGGCTCGTTAATCTTGGATGAATTGAAAGGAAAGCGTTTTTTCGACGCTCGGGAAAGTTGACTTAAAAACAGTATCAGGGGTGTTCCCCGCCTTCCTTTCTCAAAGAAAACCCGCCGTCAGGCGGGCTTCCGAGCGCAGCGAGGGTACCCTTGTAATAGTAATATAATAGTAATAGGAGAAGCCATTTATGTATTTGTTCGAAAATCGCAAGCTAGAATTTGATCATGCGACATTGCATTCGCGAATCTTTAAAATGCTTGAATGCCTGGCCATACTCTTGGCGTTGGTTCTGCCGGCGGCTCACGCCCTTGGCGACACCCTGGTGGAGAACCCGGACTTCTCCGGCGCGGAAGGTAGCAGCATCCCCGGCTGGCAAGTCCCGGGCGACTGGATACAGGCCGAAGCCCGACAGGAGAATGGCGAGCGCTTTGTCCGCATTCGCAACACCAACCCCCAGGGGGTACACAACATTTACCAGGTCATTGATCTGCCGCCGCGGGCAAGAACCTTGCTGATTGTCGCCGACATGCGGTCCGACAACATCAAACCGGCGGATGAGCCCTGGGAAACCGGTCGCGTCAATCTCCAGTTTCTGGATGAAGACGGCGGGGATATGGAGGTTTATGGCGCGGCGCCGACGCTGACCGAACCAACCGACGGTTGGCGGCGCGTCCCTGTTGTTCGTGAAGTTCCCGAAGGAGCGAGGCGGCTTCGTTTGCAGCCCGGTATCTGGCGAGGGGTCGGCGAAGTTGACTTCAAACACATCCGAGTCGATGTGACCGAGGAGTCTATCGTCCGGCGGCCGCAATTCCGGGAGCATGCCAAACCAATGCTCGACCCGGTAAAGCCGGCCACGGGCGCATCTGAATGGCTGGAGAATTTCACGGAATTCAACCATTTTTTGCGAGTCGATCCGAATGATGCGCAGGCCCTCCCAACGATCGGCCAGGCTATTCGGGAGGCCCTGAAGAATCGTGTAAACGGAGAGGCAACGCGGATTGTTGTCGCATCCGGCGTCTATCGGGTCGAGTCTGAGGAACTGATCATCATGGACCAGCCTGACCGGCACGGCAGGGCGGTTATTGCGATCGAGGCGGAGACCCCCGGCGAAGTGATCATCAAGGGCTCCGAACTTTTCACTGAATGGCGTGAACTAGAGGATGGCATCTACGTCCACCACTGGGACAAGGCCTGGGGCTTCAACCGCCATTGGTGGGTGGGCCTTGACACGGTTGTTGAGATCGATCCGGTGGTACACCGCCGGGAGAATATCTGGATTGACGGCGAGCGCCAGCGCCAGGTCTTGCTCGAACGGGACGGGCAATTGGTCCGCTCTCGACGCGGTGAACCTGTGGAAACTGACAGCAATTCCTGGATGGTGCTTCCGGACTCCGGTCCGCGCCGTCCCTACAGTGAACTCGAACCGGGAACGTTCTACGTGGATGAAGAAGCCAGCCTGCTGGTCTTGCGACCGAAACCCGGTGCCGGTCCCACTCAGTCCGAAGTGGAAGTTTCCACGGCCACATACGGTCTGGCACTTGTTAAAACCGAAAACTTCATCCTGCGCGGATTGACCATCGAGCACTTTGCTTCGACGTTGGGTCTGAGAGATGGGGTTCGAACGCTCTGGGACGTTAACCAAAACGGAACGCCTTTGACACTGCGGGAATCGGCGAACGTGCTGCTTGAAGATATCATACTGAAAGAAAACAACCTGCAAGCGCTCACCGTGTCCACGCTTAACGATGTCACTTTACGACGGGTGAACTCCTCGGACAACGGCGGCACAGGGATCGGCGGCGGCTCCCTGATCAATGTGCTTTTTGAAGACGTTGTCGCCAACCGAAACAATTGGCGCGGGGATTGGGGACGCTTTCACGACTGGCATCAGGCCGGGATTAAATTGACCGGGCTTGAAGGGTCAACCTTGCGCAATATCACGACCAACGACAACCGGGCTCACGGCTTCTGGTTCGATATCCACGCCAACGAAACCCTGATCGACACCCTTGTTTCGAAGGGAAATCTGAGGGCGGGCGCCTACATCGAAATGCTGGGCGGACCGGTGCAGATGGTCAACTCCACACTTGAGGACAATGGCATGGGGCTTCTGCTCTCGGCTACGGCCAATTTCACGCTGGAAAACAGTCGAATCGTGGGCAACGGCACCCAAATCAGCATGCGCGATGACAATCGTATTCATGCTGTGAACTTCGCCTTCCGCAACAATTTAATTGCATCGAGCACCACCCTGCGGGATCCTGTACATGAGTACCGTCGGGAAGATGGCCGGCGGGTGGCGGCGAATGCCAGCGGGGACGAGCGCATCATGTTCTATCAGTACTGGGTCGCGGATTTCGATGGCTTTGGCGTGGAGGCCCAGCCCCTGATCATGCCCAGAGGGGCTACTGCCTGGAAGATGTTTCTCGAAACCCTTACCGCCGAAGGAAATACCTGGTATCACCCGAGCTTACGCCACGCTTTCCTCGACACTGACCGCTGGCCTGTCGACTTCGATGCCTGGAAGGAACTGACCGGAGATAAAACAGCCCGATGGGAGAATCCTTTAGACGAGACCGAAGACTGGCGGCAACGCACGGATGCGGTCAGCGATTTAGAAAAACCGGGGTCTGAAGCAAGATCCGGCGTTGATGATTACACAGTCACTGCATTACCGGAATGGCCGGAGCCCGGGATTCTGCGCATCAATTGCGGTGCCGAGCAACCTTACACCGATGGGCAGGGCCGACTGTGGCTGGCAGATCGGTGGAACGCCAATGGCGGTCAATTCACGGCGGTCAGTGAGCGTGACCTGAAAATCACCCGCAACACCATCAACGAGAATCCTCCCGTCGCCATTGCAGAAAGCAACCTGGCCACTTTATATGCA
>SLNM01000008.1 GCA_007133055.1 Lentisphaeria bacterium | reverse complement strand
GAGCTGGCGTCCCGCTGGATATTGCCGATCAGTTCGCTGTAGACCTTGGTTGCGGTGTCAAAGCCGAAGGATGCCTGAATTTGCGGGTTCTTCAAATCGCCGTCAATGGTCTTGGGGCAGCCAATGACCTGCACGCCAATTTGATTCTCCATGAAGTATTCGGCCAGCATGCAGGCGTTGGTGTTGGAATCGTCGCCGCCGACCACCACAATCGCCTTGATCCGGTTTTCCCGGCAGGTCTTTGCCACCTGCGCGAACTGTTCCGGGGTTTCCAGCTTGGTGCGACCGGAACCGATCAGATCGAAACCACCGGTATTGCGGTAGGCGTCAATGGTCGCGGGATCGATAATTTTATATTGATTGTCTACCAGGCCGCCAGGCCCCCCGAGGAAACCGTACAGTTTATTGTCCGGATTTAACTTGTGAAGAGCGTCGCAGAGTCCGGCCGCAACATTGTGCCCGCCCGGTGCCTGGCCGCCCGAGAAAATCATGGCTAGATTAAAGGTCTCGCGGGGTTTGGTCTCACCCTGGGCAAAGGTTATGACCGGGGCGCCGTAGGTGCGGGGAAAACGACGGCTGATCTGTTCGGAGTCGGCCACCGACCGGGTCGGCTGTTTGCCTGTCGCTACTACAAATGGGCCATTGGTCTTAAGCACCGCCGGCAGTTTGGGCTGATATTGGGCGCGGGCTTTCTGAAGGCTGGAAACATCGGCAAGCTGCATCGAAAAACTAACCTCATAAGTTGAATTGCCAGAAATATTTTTGGGGAGCGGACAAAATAATGCCGCCTTTCCCGATTGCAATCCGGTCGCCTGCCGGCGAAGCGGTTGTCGTAATCGTCGCAATGCTTTCTGTGAGTGAATTAATGTGGCTTAGCCGCAATTCGCCCGCCTTGTAACGCCGTAGTCCAGTCCTGGCGAAGGAGTACGGGGGCGACACCCGCTACAGGCTATCACGTGGGAAAAATCGGGTACGACACCGGTGTCAGTCCGGTAAAATAGTAGTACACGATGCCGACGGCAATCCACAGCAAGCCCCCGAACAAATCGCCGACAATCAGCCCGATCATGAGCGGCTTGACCGTGTGATAGCCTTTGGCTCCCATGGTCTTGACCACGGCGGCCTTGATCGCCCAGCCGACCAGAAAAGTGCTGCCGAAGCGTTGAATCGGATAGGTTACCCAGACCAGAAAAAGCACAGGGTGAATCGGCCACCAGGGCAGGCGCAGCCGGGCGAAAGCGGTGATCAGAACCAAGGCCAGCCCGGTCAGCAGCCAGAAATACGCTCCGTCGGACGGAGAGAACATGGTGAAAAGACGCTCCGCCGTCGATTTGAAGGTTGTCTCCGCCAACACCCCATGCGCGCTCATGTCGGCAGTGTGCCGGGCCAAGTGCGTAAAGGGCATTGAAGGCAGGGCGCGCATCGCCCAGGAATCGTGCACGTTGACGCCCTCGTTGTGCTGGAAGTAGAAAGTGGCCGCGCCAGCCACAATAAAGCCGCCGATGATGACCGCGGCCAGCCAGCGAGACAGGCGAGCGGGGGCGACTTGGCCGGTTTCCTCGCCGATCCGCAGTCCCGTGCTGATGAAGGGCATAAGCGCGGTACGCGGGTCGCCGATCAGCATGATGCTGGTCACGCCAAGCACGATGTAGCCTGTAGGACCGATCGCCTCAACTCCGAACATAGCGGTCAGGACTCCCACCGGCAGCCATGAGGTCTGAAGAAAGAAAGCGCCGGTCTCGGCCACCACCCTGGACAGCACAGTCACGGTCAGCAAAAACAGAAAAACGAACAAGAACGACCATAGCGCCGGCAGCCCCGCCGTGGTCAGCAACAGCGTCGCCAGAATAAAGCACAGCATCAATCCGCGAGCCGCCCATACGGCGTACGGAGGGACCTCCTGATCCCGGTCAAAACCAAGGGCGCCGACTGCAACCTGGGAGTAGAAGCGACGACCGGTATAAAGCATCATCCCGACGATTCCCAGAAAACTGCCGAAGCGCATCATGTTCACCAAATCCCCGCCGATCCACTCGAAAGTCACCGGCACTCCCCGAACCAGCAGCATGGCGCCGAAAACAGACCAGGCCAGATTGGCGATGCCGAGACTGAAAGCCACTTTGGTGTTGAGAAAAAAGGTGAAGGCGATTACGGTCGGATAAATCCGCACTTCCCAGACCCCCCAGTTCCAGGGCACTCTGCGAGCGTTGGGAAACAGCTCCCGCAGTGGTCCGAAGCCGTAGATGAGCGGAAACTCCGGCACACCGTCGATCCAGGCGGCCAAACCGTTCAACAGGCGCAGTCCAAAAACCAGGCAGAAGGCCACCCAGAACGCTTTCTGACAGGCGACCGCAGGCAGTTTTCGGCCTTTTTCCTGTACCAGGACTTCCTCGACAAACCGGGCGATCGGATAGGGCAGCAGCTCGTGCCTGTACCACTGCCGGTGGACAATCAAAGCCATGCAGAGCGAAGCCAGCCCCAGCAGAATCGACATGCCGCCCCACAGCCGGATGTTCGGCCACCACACCCGCCAGGGCAGCTCGCGCAATGACCAGCGCTCGTCTGGCCGTCTGCCCTCGAGCAGTACGTCCAGGACTGCTTCGCCGTCCTCGTCGAACGACAGCAGCACTCCCTGTCCGGACGGTGGCGGGCGCACCAGATCGGGGAAGGCGGAAACCAGCAGAGCCCGGTTAAGGCGAGCCGTCTGGTAGTCCGTGAGGTCGCCGTTGTCGCGCATCAGCAGGCGGCGGGCCGTTTCGTTGGTTTCGACACCCTCGAAATAGGCGGGATCATAAAATTCGGGCGACTCCAGGACATGGTTGACCGCTCTGGTCATGGCGTCGATCCGCGCCGGCTCCACCATCCTGGCCCGGGCGGCGGCCTCGAAAGCCTGCACGTGATGGGGCTCGAGCAGCTCGCGAATCCTCGCGGCCGGAGATCGGCCCGCCGGTTCGGTATCGACAATCTTCCGTGCCAGTCTTTGCCAGTCGGAAACCTGCCCCTGGGCCAGCAGCGGCGAACCGCCGGGCACGTAAGACATCACGTTCTGACTCTGCCAGGCGGTATGCGTCCGCTCCAGGTGCGGCGGCATGGCGGAAATAGTGACCGCCGTGCGATAGAAATTAGAGCCAGGCCAGCCGCAGGCCGCCAGCCCCAGGGCGATGGCGACGGCAAATTCGGCCGGGCGCAGAGACCAGTTCCGATTGCAGGCACGCAATAGCGGATTGACCGCCAGCAACAGCAGCAACGCCGGGCCGAACACTCCGATCGGGAAGAAATTGCCGATCAAAAAAGTGTTGCGCATCACCGCGTCGTTGAAATAGGTGAAGCCGCTGATAAAAGCTGCCAGAAGAAAACCGACGAATATGGCTTTGAAACTCATTGTGTACCTTTATTTGGTTCCGCAGATTTAACAAATCATTGCCTGCGGTGAAATTGGCCGCCCTTCGGGAGCGAAATTCGGCCATGCAATTCGTGACAAATCATACTTTTCAGGACAAAGCCTGTATCCTGTTGATTATAAACATATAATGACGCATGGCCGAATTCGCATGAATTAAGCAGGCT
>SLNM01000349.1 GCA_007133055.1 Lentisphaeria bacterium | reverse complement strand
TTACTCCCGGACAGCGTCCAATGGATTGATTCGGGTTGCCTTGACCGCCGGATAGATCGAGGCGGCGATGGTGACAACAATGACCACCGCGACAATGCCCGCGTACTCGGACGGAGCCAGGCTCGGGTAGATAATGTAATCCCAACCCAGCGCGGCCACCCCCTCGGCGAACATCTCCAGGTTGATGCCCACTCTGCCCAGGTGTCGTATTGACAGCCAGGCCAGCGCCAGGCCAATCACCGCCCCGCTCAGGGTCAGAGTCGCAGACTCCAGCAGAATCATCGCGAACATCCGGCTGCGGCTCATACCGATCGACAGCAGCATGCCGATTTCATGCATCCTTTCAAACAACGCCATCAGCATAGTGTTGAGAATGCCGAAGGCCAGCGCCGTCATGATAATCATAGTAATTATCAAAAACCACACACCGCCCATCTCTACCAGCATGTTCAGCTCCGGAGAAAGCTCCCGCCAGGTTTGCGCCCGGACATCGGGGAACTTTTCGTTCAGCTCGGAGACCAGGGCCGCGGCCATGGCTTCGTCCTCGAGCAATATGGCTATTTCGTGAACAACCGGCTGCTCGCCGAGGATACGGTTTAAATCGGGCGAACGAACAAAGACGTTTCGCTGGTCAAAATCGGTGGAAGCCGACTCGAACAGGCCGACGATGTTAAAGGAGCCCGAGGTCAGCTCCCGGTCGATGTCTTCAAAGGTCAGTACAATGCGGTTGCCCACTTGCAGACTGTGATCCTGAGCCAGGTTCGCGCCAATGATAACCGCGTTGCGAGTATCGCTGTCCAGATATTCGCCGGCAACCATGTTCTGATGAAAAGTCGTGGTTTGCGGTTCGGTATCGGTGTCGACCCCCCGAACTCGAACACCCGCAGTTTTGCGGGGCGACCTCAGCATGCCGTCGACAATGGTTCTGAATGTGTGAGCTTCGACTCTGGCATCGGCTTCCAGCCAGGCTGCAATTTCCTCCGGTTCGGGAATATGCAAATGACTGTGTCCTTCGGCGGGGAATTGCGGGTGATGCACCTGGGCATGGGTCACTTCACTCTCAATCAGATAGCTTATCCGCTGCGCCATCAGGCCGTTGGTGGCGCCGCTGGCAACCACACCGGCCCACAACCCCACGGTAACGGCGGCCATCAGCACCCCGCTGCGCGCCGGATGACGCCAGATATTGCGCCAGGCGATGATTATCAGTATCTTCATTCGGCTAACTCCGGGCTGCGTCCAAGATGTTTAGTCTGAGTATTTTCAGCAGGGGAAAAAGAAATACGACCAGGGCAATGACCAGGACTGCCAAAGCCTGGGTATAAAACTGATCCGCGGCAAATGAGACCGGCAGAACCGGGTTCCAACCCATGTCAATGACCGCCTGGGCGGCATCCCCTCTGAGCACGATCGGATGGTGGTGCAGGTAGTAAATCAGAAGCCAGGCCGCGCCCATGCCGGTAAGCACTCCGATCAGACTGATCAGCAGGGTCTCAATCAAAACCACCATGGCCAGCCGGCCACGCTTCATGCCGACGGAGAGCAGCACGCCGAATTCTCGCAGACGCTCCATGGTCATAGTCAGGACCGTGCCGAAGAAACCGAAGCCGATGACTATATAGAGAATGACGCTGAACATGCGCGGCGCCGCCAGGTCAAACTCAAACAGTTGCAGCAGCTCGGGCAGCATCTCCGGCCAGGTCAGAACCGCCAGTTGGTCGTCGGCGAATTCCGTTCGCAACGACGCGGCCACCGCATCGGTTTGACGTTTTTGCCGCGGCGCGATCAGCAAAGCCGAAATGTGGTCTTCGGCCGACAGCAGTTCCTGGGCCGCGGGCAGGGGCAGGAAGACAACCTGATCGTTCATTTTCTGAAGAGGATGCTCGATCAGGCCGGCAATCTCGAACAGCCCGCTGGCCGACATGCCGAAGCGCCCCTGGCCAATCAGCGCCAGGGTGTCCCCGACCTCCAGTTGCAGACGCCCGGCCAGCCCCTCGCCAATGACCGCCGCCGATTCGTCCACCCGAAAAAAACGACCGGCGACTATCCGGTTCCCGAGCTGGTTGAACCGATCTTCCTTTTCCGGTTCAACGCCAAACACAACCGCTCCCCGGGAGGACTGGTCGTTGGCGGCCAGCATGAAGGTTTCCAGCCGCGGCACCGCGTTGGCAATACGGTCATCGGCCTGCAATACCCGCTCGCGCATCTGCTGATCATAGGCAAATGCGTTATCGAGCGAGGGTTCGTCGTCGTAGCGATAGTCCTGCAACTGCATGTAGCCGGTCGAGAACCGGAGCATATTGGCGAGCATAACCTCGTGCGAACCGCGATTCAAAGACTGCATGAGAACCGAAAGCATCACCGCAAAGACAATGGCCGAAGCCGTGATCAGCGTGCGGCGGCGATTGCGCCAGATGTTTCGCCAGGCAAGCTTCAAGTAGGTTTTCATAGAATCACTGCCTTTGCCTCTGCATGTTGGCCTGAGTGAAAAAGCCGGCGTCGATATCAATGTCGAACTCGAGCTTGTCATAGGTCAGGATAGTGCGTTCGTCGTCCTTGTCGGCCGGCACCACGGTTATTCGACTGGGGATTTCCCGGCCACCGAGCATTTTGATCTGGTCCAGCGTCATGGTGTTGACCAGTTCCCCCTGCTGATCGTAGTTTTCCACTCGCAGTTGCAGATAGTCATCCTCGCTGATCCACATTTTGACTTTTCCCCAGACGATCGGGGTGTCGGGGCGGGGGATCATTTCGATCACGTAGCATTCGCGGTCCTGGTAGGCTTCGGTGCGCAGCAGCCTGTGTTCATAGTCGTCGATTAGATTGCTGTCTCTTACCAGGTCGTCGTTGGTGAAGTCGGAGCCCATCCATGATTGCGCCATCATCGAGGAAGGCAGACGGATGGTGCGTTCGATGCGCGGATCGAAATTCCAAATATCATTTTCCCGCATCAGATAGGCCGTGCCACGGTCACGGGCGGGAGCGGTAATGACAATCATCGAATAGTCCCGGCCCTTCAGCCATGAGCGCATGGACACTTCCCGCTGGTATCGCGGACGCTCGATGCGCATGGTCATTTCCGCGTAGCTGGAGTCGCCGCGCATGACCTTCTCCATGCGGTCAATGATTTGGGCCGCATCCGGTTCCTCACCGCCAAACGAGCTGAGCGTCAGTGCAAATACGCTGACAATGATACCTGATATTATTTTCATGATCGCCCGGTCTCCCGTACTTTCTGTTCGTGGGGAATTGCGAAATGCGGATTTTGTAGGTCGACAACATCCCGACAGAGATATAGGCACCGCGACAGCGGGGCAATGAAGCGAAGCGGAATGCCAATCCGAGTCGACCATGCGAATCTAGCCTGGTCGAGACAGATTGCCGTTCCCTATTTATTTTTTCTCGCAAAGGCACAAAGATCGCCAAGATTTTTTTTCAAAGACCATTGACTGTTCTGGTGATAACAGGTTCATCATCGCTTCAGCAAAATTCAGCGGAAACCCAAGTTTCAATCCTGTGAGTTTGAGATACGTCAAAAGTTGCTTCTTGTGTGCGTTATTAATTATTTCAACT
>SLNM01000207.1 GCA_007133055.1 Lentisphaeria bacterium | reverse complement strand
GTGAAGGAATCATCTTTTACACAACTGACGGTTCAGATCCGAAATCCAGCAGAAGTAGACAAAGATTGTCGACAGGTGAGGATTTCATAATCAAGGGTAATCCTCAAGTCAAGCTGGTTGTCGCTGATGAGATGGGTAATTATGGCGCTGTAAGAACGATTCAGGCAATCGATGAGTTGGAGAAATTTAGCATAAAACGACCAGTCCAGCCGCCTGCATTTGATGAAACAATTACCTTTATTTTTCCAAGCACAAAGGATGAAGCCCGAAAAACAATCACATCATTTATTAAAGAAATTGGTGAAGCGAAGATCTTCTCTAAATCTGAGCTAAAGAAATTTATCGACGACTTATTTGATGAACTAAAACCATAAACATCGAGGAAATATTCTACATGCCCCTGTATTACCAAAACGAAAAGTTGTTTTCCGAAATATATTTAGAAGAAATCACGGCTCAACCTGATCGTGAAGAAGTGCTTGCTTCTCTGCGAGTGCTCCGTGAATACCGTGATTATGCCGAGACCGACACCCTGAATGCCTGGGTGAATTCCTATATCCACGAGGTTCTGGCTGCCCTGGGCTTCAATCCTGTGTTGAAGACTGATGCGTTGACACTTTTGAACCCCATGGGCACCTTGGATGACCCTGTTTCCTTGTGCTATGTCACCCTGCCAGAAGAAGACCTTGACAACACCACTATGGGGCGTAACTGGGCTGAGAAGGTGATCCGCAGCCTGCGAGAGCAAGAAATGCAATGGGGGCTGCTGACCAACGGCAAGCTGTGGCGGATCTATCATTTGGATGAGCTCATGCCCTACGAGACTTTTCTTGAGATTGATCTCGACACCATTCTCCTGTGCCTGAAAAAGCTTCGCAAGTCGGTTCAGAAATGGACCAAGCGTTTAGGCCGGCAGGGGTACTTACAGTTCATGGAACAGTACGTTAAATAGGTTGGAAATATGTCTTGCGGTAATTACAGTGTAATTATGAAAACAAAAGTGGTCAGAATTGGCAACAGTCGGGGCATCCGCCTGCCGAAGCCGATAATCGAACAGTGCGGCTTCGAGGACGAGGTGGAGATGGAGGTGCACTCTAGGAAGTTGGTGATTCGTTCCTCTTCGCGGCCGCGCGAAGGCTGGGCCCGGGCATTTGCCGGAATGGGCGAATGCGGGGATGACGAACTCCTCGATGGTGTCGCGGAAGCAAGGACTGAGTGGGATGAGGAGGAGTGGGAATGGTGATCAACCGATTTGATGTGTTCCTGATTTCGCTTGACCCGACCCGCGGAAGTGAGATACGGAAGACCCGCCCCTGCCTCGTTATTTCACCGGATGAAATGAACGAGCATATTGGAACCGTCATCGTTGCGCCCATGACGACAAAGGGTCGAGCCTATCCCTCTCGTGTAACCTGCATATTCGAAGGCAAGCGCGGACAGATTGTCCTTGACCAGATTCGCACAGTGGATAAGACACGCCTATTGCGGAGGCTTGGGAAAGTTTCGGCCCCCGTCCAAGTCAAAGTTCTAGATACACTTCAGGAAATGTTTGCGAAGTGACGGAAGGGGTTTTCAATTCCACGGGCTCACGCCCGAGGTTACATATATGCCGCCCTCTGCGAGGGCTGAGGTCACGGGTGTCAACCCGTGGAACCGTGCGCACAACTCATTATTCAGGCTCCAGCGTAAATGGTTGAAAATGTTTTCGGCGGTAGTTAAAGTGTAGCCTATGACCACAAAGAGGCAGAATGGAATTTGCTATCTGATCGGTGGCGGCCCCGGTGATCCGGGGTTGATCACCCGCCGCGGCCTGGCCTGTCTGCGCCGGGCCGAGGTGGTATACTATGACCGGCTGGCCAACGATCTGCTGCTGGAAGAAGCCCCTCCCAGGTGCGAACTGATATTTGTCGGCAAGGAGGCGAGGAAACCCGGCTTGGGGCAGGAGGAGATTTGCCGGCAGTTGGTGTCTGCCACCCGGGCCGGACGTATTGTAGTGCGTTTGAAGGGCGGTGATCCTTTCGTTTTTGGTCGCGGTGGCGAGGAGGCAATGGCGTTGGCGGCGGCCGGGCTGCGCTTTGAAATTGTTCCCGGGATCAGTGCCGCAATCGGGGCGGCGGCCTGCGCCGGCATCCCGGTTACTCATCGGGGGTTGGCTAATGGAGTGACTTTTGTCACCGGTCATCAGCGTGAAGAGGCTGACGAGAAAGAGAAAATCGATTGGCGAAAGCTGGCGGCGCTGGGTCATACTTTGTGCGTGTACATGGGAGTGGAGACGCTGCCGCATATCTGCCGTGCGCTGATGGCGGGCGGGCTGGCGCCGGAAACTCCGGCCGCTCTGGTCGAGAACGGGACTATGCCTGCGCAACGCTGTCTTGAAGGCACGCTGGCCGGCCTGCCCGAGATGGCGGCGACCGCCTCGGTCTGTCCGCCGTCCATGCTGCTGGTCGGCCGCACGGTCGGGCTGCGACAGGCTTGTGCCTGGTTTGAAAAGCGGCCGTTGTCCGGGCAGTTGGTGTGGATCGCCGCTCCGGACTCGCGAGGCGGGGAGTGGGAGGCGGCGATAGCGGAGCTGGGCGGTGAAGTTCAGGTGATCCAGGCGGCGCGGATTGCCGCCCTTGATAACGACGAGGCCTTGGCAGGACGGCTGCGGCAAGTCAGTGAAGGGGACGCGTTTGACTGGGTGGCTTTCACCAGTCGCAATGGTGTGGAGCAGGTGTGGGCATGCCTGCGGCGGCAGGGGTTGGATGCGCGGGCTTTTAACCGGGTCAGGCTGGCGGCGGTTGGGCCGGCAACGGCAGAGGCTTTGGCCGCCTATGGGTTGGTTGCGGACCTGGTGCCGGAGCAGGCTTCGGCCGACGGTCTGGCACAGGCTTTTGCCCGGACTGGGCAGGAACAGGGCGCGGGGTGTTGCAGGATTTTACTGCCGAGGTCGTCGCGAGCTGGCGGTGAACTGGTTGAAAAGCTGCGGGCATTGGGGTTCGGGGTGGTCGAGGTGTCAGCCTATGATACGCACCTGCCGACGGCTGCGGACACGGCTTTGCAGGGGCAATGGCATAGACGGTCGCCGGACGCTATTATATTTTCATCGCCAAGCGCGGTTGCCGGCTTGCAGGTCTTGCTTGGAACGGCCTTTGCCGAGTCTGCTGACAAGGCGGGTTTTCCCCGCCTGGTTGCGCTCGGCGAGACGACCGCGCAGGCCATGGCAAGGTTTGGCCTGCCCAGCCATGGCATTTGCTCAAGGCCGGACGCGACCGCGATCATCGAGAGCCTGCGGGCGTGAAGATTTGGAGCCTTTGCCGATGCCGCGAACCGGCGGTAACACGGTCGTCCCCGGCCGTACAAGTCTCTACGGGCGGGGACGCCCGCAGGTACAAATAGTACGCATGGCCGTCCCCGGCCGTGCGGCTCTACGGGCGGGGACGCCCGTAGATACAATCGGTACGCACGGTCGTCCCCGGCCGTGCGGCTCTACGGGCGGGGACGCCCGTAGGTACAACCGGTACGCACGGCCGTCCCCGGCCGTGCGGCTCTACGGGCGGGGACGCCCGTAGGTACAACCGGTACGCACGGCCGTCCCCGGCCGT
>SLNM01000257.1 GCA_007133055.1 Lentisphaeria bacterium | reverse complement strand
GGCAATTTCGTATTTCTTGGCCACACACGGCATGACTGCCACCATATAAATATTTTTTGGGTCCACCCCAATTTTTTCAGCGTAAAAAGTTTTGGTCAGAACCGAGAGCATGGTCATTGGTGACCGGCAGGAGGAGGCGTGCGGGATTAATTCCGGGTAGAATTTTTCGAGGAAATTGATCCAGCCCGGCGAACACGATGTAAGCATTGGCAGCGCCCCCTCCCCGCGCAGTCGCCTGGTAAACTCAGTGGCCTCCTCGACAATCGTCAGGTCAGCTCCCAGGTCGGTGTCGAACACTGCGTCAAAGCCAAGCCTGCGCAAGGCGGTCACCATCCGCCCGGTGCAGGCGGTGCCGGGTTCGAATCCGAAGCCTTCGCCCAAGGCGGCTCGAATTGACGGGGCGGTTTGCACCACCACATGCTTGCCGTCATCGGCGAGCGCCTGCCATACTCTGTCGGTATGGCGTTGCTCCAGGTACGAAGCCGTCGGGCAGGCGTTGATGCACTGTCCGCACTGAATACAGACCGATTTGTCCATTTCACGCCCGTGAGCTGGCGCCACGCGAGTAGTGAAACCTCGACCATGCTGGCTTAGATTGTGAACACCCTGGATTTCGGCGCAAACCCGAACACAGCGGCCGCACAGAATACACTTCTCGGGATCGCTCATCACCGACAAACTCGTTTTCTCTATCGGAAAACGCTTTCGACTGCCCTCAAACAAGCGTTCTCTTACCCCGAATGCATAGGCCAGATTCTGCAGTTCGCATCGTCCGTCGCGCTCGCATAACTGACACTCGCGCGGGTGGTTGTCGAGAAGCAATTCCAGGATGTCGCGGCGCGCCCGGCGAATCTCCTCCGAATTGGTTCTGACCTCCATTCCCTCCCACACGGCGACGCTGCACGAAGCCATGAAAAAGTCCACGCCCTTCACCTCCACCAAGCACACCCGGCATGAGCCCTGCAAGCTGAGTTCAGGATGATAGCAGAGTCGGGGAACATAAATTCCCAGAGTCTCGGCCGCCGCCATCACCGTGGTTCCGGCGGGAACGCTGACCTCATTTTCGTCAATGACCAGTTTAACCTGTTTTTGCTTGTTCATAGCCTTGGTCTTGTGCCTTGTTTGCAAACTGTGTCAACAGTCTCCCATATCAGGGAATCGTTCAACTGCGCTTGACCGCGTCAAACCGACATACATCGAAACAGCGTCCGCACTTGATGCATCGGGTCTGGTCGATCTCGTGAATCTGGCGGCGTTCGCCGCTGATGCATTGAACCGGACAGTTGCGGGCGCACAGAGTGCATCCGACACATTTGTCCGGATCAATTTCGTAGAGAATCAGGGCTTTGCAGGCATGCGCCGGACATTTTCCGTCCCTGATGTGCGCCTCGTATTCGTGTCGAAACTCATGCAGGGTGCTGAGCACCGGGTTGGCGGCCGCGCGCCCGAGTCCGCACAGGGAACTGCGCTTCATCAAAGATGCCAGACGCTCCAGCTTATCCAAGTCCTCGGGCTCGCCCCTGCCCTCGACGATGCGCTCCAGGATTTCCACAATCCGCGTGGCGCCTTCGCGGCAGGGAGTGCATTTGCCGCACGATTCATCCTGTGAAAAGGACATGAAGAACTTGGCCACGTCGACCATGCAGCTATCCTCGTCAAGTACAATCATGCCGCCACTGCCCATGATCGAACCCTTCGATGCCAGGCTGTCGAAGTCAACTTTGGTGTCAAGCCACTTGGCCGGAATACAGCCGCCGGCCGGGCCGCCGGTCTGGATCGCCTTCACTTGCTTGCCGTCGGGCACCCCGCCGCCGATATTGAAAACCACATGGCGCAAGGTGCTGCCCATCGGCACCTCGACCAATCCTGTATGCTCGACCCTCCCGGCCAGAGCAAACACTTTGGTGCCGCCGCTGCCGGCGCTGCCAATGCGGCTGAACCATTTGCCGCCGTAATTGATGATCACCGGAATATTGGCGAAAGTTTCGACATTGTTGATCACCGTCGGCTTTCCCCACAGACCGGAGGCGGTCGGATATGGCGGTCGGATACGCGGCTGACCACGCTCTCCCTCGATGGAGTGGATAAGAGCGGTTTCCTCGCCGCAGACGAAAGCTCCGGCGCCCAGGCGAATTTCCAGGTCGAAATTGAATTCACCCCCCAGAATATGATCGCCCAGCAACCTGTGCTCCCGGCAAATGTCGATTGCCTGCTGCAACCGTTTGATGGCCAGCGGATACTCGGCCCGGACATAGATAAATCCTTGTTCGGCACCGATGACATAGCCGCCAATGATCATGCCTTCGAGCACACTGAACGGGTCCGACTCCAGCATGCTTCGGTCCATGAATGCGCCGGGATCACCCTCGTCGGCATTGCAGACAATATACTTGACATCCCCCTTGGCCTGCCTTCCGAATCTCCACTTTTGCGCGGTGGAAAAGCCGCCGCCGCCGCGTCCCCGCAGCTTGGCCGTGGCCAGTTGGTCGAGCACCCACTCCGGGTCTGCCTTCTCCAGGACTGCGGCCAGCGCCTCGAAACCTGCGTACTCCAGGTATTCATCCAAGCTCTCCGGATCCACCACCCCGGCATTGCGCAAAGCAACCCGGGTTTGCTGGTTGAAGAAAGCCAGCTCACCGTACAATTCAAAGAACCGTTTGCTCAGCACCGGCTCGGCAACTTCCAGGTTCCTCACCCGCCGACCATTCACAATATCATCATTGACAATCCGCCCCATGTCTTCCTTGGTGCCGACCCGATAAAGAGCGCCGGACGGGCGGAGCAGCAAGTGCGCACCCTGTCCCTGCGTCTCCCGGCTGCACAGTCCGAAACAGTTCGAGGCGACAATGACAAAGTCCTGCTTTTCCCTTTTTCCTGCTTTTTTCAGCTCCCGTCGCAGCTCCTTGCGAGGGTCAAAGGCAAGCTTCCTTCCGCAGCGGGCGCCATCGCAGAACAGCAGTTCCAAAGGGGCGGGCGCGGTCTCCTTCTCTTCGAGCAACCATTTTTCAGCCGGCTTGCCATGCATCACATGCGAGGTGAAGATTTGGTGGGCCGCCTCGACATCAACTTTCTGATACTTAACCGCGCGGCCATCCTTGTTCAGCACACTAATAATTGGCTCGCGACTGCAGCGCCCGGTGCAGCCTGTGCGGCGCAGCCGGATATCATCGCGCCCGGATGCTTCGATATGCTTTTTCAATTCCTTGCCGATCAACTGCGAACCGGCGGCGTGCTCGCAAGTCGCCGAACCCAGTTGAATTTCCACCTCCACTCCACGGCTTCGCCGAGCCAACCGGCGACGAGCCGCTTTAAGCAATGATCGATATTCCTGTCTGACAGACTTCACTTTGCTCATTGGCCAAACCCTTGTGCGAATCCGTTTCGTGCCATGGCCGCGTCGATAACCGGCATAAATCCCTGATAATTAATCGCCTGGAAGCCGATGTGCAGGCAACCCCGGTGGCGATGGATGCCGCTTGGCAATAATAATACCATACCACATAACCCTGAAAAAAACAACTTTACTTGAAAATTTTGAGCGCGATGGTACGTTTGACTTCCGTTAATTTTCACGGGGCGTAGCG
>SLNM01000367.1 GCA_007133055.1 Lentisphaeria bacterium | reverse complement strand
GGATTGAACTATCTGGCTGGCGTTCAGCGGGAAGACGGCAGCTTTCCAGGCGAATACGGCAATGCCGCCGGTGTGGTAGCCTTGGTTGGGATGTCGTTCATGGCCACCGGCCACACGCCCGGTCGAGATGTTTACGGGGAGTCGATCAATCGCTGTCTTGACTACGTGATGGCGCAACAGCGGGAGAACGGCTATATCCACGCCCGCCAGGGACAGGATCGCGGTATGTATTCGCATCATATCGCCACGCTCTTTCTGGCTGAGGCTTCCGGCATGGTTGATCCGGAACGGGAACTGAAGGTGCGGGATGCACTGGCCCGGTCGATTCATGTGATCATTGCCGCTCAGAGCGTGGAGAAACGTTCCCCCGCCTATCGCGGCGGGTGGCGCTACAGCCCGGAAGCCCAGGATAGCGATCTGTCGGTTTCCGGCTGGGCGCTGATGGCTCTGCGCTCGGCCCGGCTCAATGGCGCGCCGGTGCCGGATGAAAACATTCAGCGGGCGATTGCCTATGTTCTGGGCAGGCAGTCGCCTCGCGGTTCGTTCGGCTATCAGCATCCGGGCGACCGCCACGATGGGCATGTCAGCCTGACGGGTCTGGCTTTGTTATGCATGAGCCTGACCGGCCATCATGACAGCGACGCGGCGGCGCGGGCGGCCCGATACATTGAGAGCAACTATGCGCGGCTTCCCCGCGAAGAGTTCACACTTTACGGAGTTTACTATACCACGCAGGCCGCTTTCCAGGTCGGGGGCGAGACCTGGCGCAAGGTCGGCAACTGGCTGTACGAAACCTATCTGCCGCGGCAGAGAGACGACGGTTCCTGGGGGACCGAGATCGGCGGCAGCCACAGTTCGGAGCGGCGCACCCAGGTGTACAATACCGCCCTGGTTCTGCTTTCGCTGGCCGTGCCCTACCGGCAGTTGCCGATCTACCAGCGCGACGAAACCATCGACGAGTGAGCAGGTTTCAGGAGTTTCGGACGGGGCGGACGGCGGCGCCTGTATCAGCCAATAATGGCTGAGCTGAAGCATGGCTGAAGCGCTGTAACCAGGCGGGCGCGGCGGACTGGGGGGGGGGGGGGAGCGAACTTGGCGCTTGTCATTCAACGGTTTTGTGGTATGGTTATGGTATTTTAAATGCAAAAGAAAGAACACAAAAAGGGATGCTTGTAATGATGGGGATTTCGATAAAATCAAGAAGGAATTTGTTTAATGTACTTCTACTGGCAGCCGGGGGGGTGGCCGTCGGCGCGATTGCGGTCGCCCAGGCGGATACCCTGGAGCATGGAACGGCCTGGATCGGCAACAGTTACGGCAACCGCTCGAACCAGTGGTTGCAGCGGCAGACTCATGCCATGGCTTTGGGCGAGAACGGCACGATCTACGCCCACACTACCTGGGACGAAGCGGGTCGCTGCCTGGGTGCCTATCGCAATGGCACGGTGGACCGGCGGATGTTTCAGCAATATGATGGGCGCGGCGGCCACAAGGCCTGGGGCTGGGGCACGGCCGGCCGGTCAGTGGCGGTTAGTCCGGAGCATGTTTTCATTATCAACAATCGACAGGATCTGATTCGCTTCCACCGGGACAATCATAGTTTTGACCAGGAAAGCAAGATTGATTTTCAGCCCGGCAACATGGCTTGGCACCAGCATCGGCTGTTGATTCTCGACCGGGAAAATCCGACGGTCTACCTGTATGACGCTCGGTCTTTAGAAAAAATCGGCCAGCGCCAGATATCGGGCGGGGAAAGACCTTTTGACATAGCAGTTGACGGTCACAATCGGGTCTGGCTTTCCTATCCTGGCGAGGCAGTGGTGGTGGCCCACGATTTGAATATGACCCCGTTGGATTTGCGGATCGAGGACGCGGGCCGGCCTGCCGCTATCCATCTGGGATACGACGGACGGCTGGCGGTCTCCGACACCGGGCCGCGAAGTCAGGTTAGAATTTATCAATTGACGGAGCAGGGGGCGGAAATCGACGCAGTGTTCGGAGCCGAGGGCGGTCTGCGGGCCGAGCCGGCCGGGGTGGTCGCGGGGCATCCGGAAAAGGTGTTTGCTTTGCGCGGGGCGGCGACCGACGCTGAGGGCAATCTTTATGTGGCGATGAGCGATCACATGAATATCTTGCGCAAGTACACGGCGGCGCGGGCGCTGGCCTGGGAATTGGTCACCACCTGTTTCGTGGACGCCGCCGAGGCGGATGCGGCCAGCGACGGCGAGGTCATTTATGGTCGCGACGCCATCTATCACTATGACTACGAGGAAGCTGACCCCGCCCAGGCCTGGAGCCTCTATGCCCTGACTCGCGACTTGCAGGCCGGGACGGACGATATTCGCATTGGCCGCGATGGCAAGTCGGCCACCAACGCCTGGGTGCGCGAGGTGGACGGCCGCAAGATACTCTATACTACCGGCATGCACGCCGGCCGCATCCATGTTCTGCCGTTCGATGATCCGGCCGACAGTACATTCGCCCGCGACCATGGCCAGACCGTGGGCAATGGCTGGGCTTTGTACGTGGATGACAAAGGCGATCCCTGGAGCGCCTCAAATGGCGAAATTCGCCGCCATCCGGTGGCAGGCCTGGACGGCGACCGCGTGGTTTTCGCCGATCCCGAGACTCGCGCCTATCCCGAGGTTTTCCGCAGTGTCAATCGACTGGTTTATCAGCTGGACAACGACCGCATGTTTCTGGCCGGCTTCACTCGCGACAATCCTGATCCCGGCGGTGCCTGGGGGCTGGTCGGCACTGAAGTGCTGCGCTACGACAATTGGTCGAAAGAGCCGCAACTGACAACCCGAATAGAATTGCCATTCAAAACCTGGGAAGGCGGCGCGTCCAACGCCATGGTCATGCCCAAGGCGATGGATGTGGCGGGCGATTATCTGTTCGTGGTCTATGTCTGGGAGGATGGCGAAAGCGGAACCAATCCGGCAGTTCGAGTGTATAATGTTGACAGCGGCGAATTTGTCGGCAATTTTAGGCCGGGGCCGGAGATCGGGCGGCGTCATGGCTGGGTCGATATTCCCTATGCGCTGTCCGCCATGCGGCGGGCCGATGGTGAATACGTGGTGCTGGTCGAGGAGGACGGTTTCGCCAAGATCACCATGTATCGCTGGCGACCCGAGGGTGAATGAGCAAAACAACAATAACACACGAGGAAAAAAACTATGAAAAATAAAGTCAACTTAATCTTTCTATTGTCCTTTATCTTTGCCATGAGCGTGGTGGCTGGTCCGTCCTGGCATATCGACTGGTCTGAAATGGAGAAGGGCGCGCCGCCCTCCACCGAGTCGTTCAATGCCAATCGGACCATGACTGCGCCGCAGCAAGTGGAGACCACCGAACAGAGCACTGTTTTGATCTAGGAAGTCGGGGCGACCGGGGAAACCATGGCGGTCTTTCGCAAGATGGACGACCGAGCCTATCGGCCACTGATCGGTCTGGGGCTGCGCCCTAATATGATTACCTCCGGCCGGGTTGTTATTGAGTGGTCCGGCATAGTGCTGTCACACGAGCCCGGCGACCGCTATCCCGGTTTCGAGGGACTGATGAACATGCGGGTTATTGGCAACTCGGGCCAGGACTTGTTCGCTATTCTGGCACTGGAATTGG
>SLNM01000156.1 GCA_007133055.1 Lentisphaeria bacterium | reverse complement strand
TATCATGTTGGGGCAGTGTGGTACGGAGACTGGCGAAAAGATGACGACCAAGGCGGTTTCGGCACTTTCGGCAGTCCCAAACACAATGCTTGCATCATGCGTCGCAACAAACGGATGTTATTTTTCACCCTGGCTCCAATAACGTCCGAACGCAAGACTGGTGCCGGTGTGGTTGAACTCTTGCCTGGAACCATCCCTGGCGGCAAGTATTGTGCCAGTTATCTGCTGGCCAAGCTGAAACTTTTCGCGTCGCGCAACACTTTGCGGCAATATTTTATTTACAAGTGCAATTTGGCACCGGATATTCTATCCCGGGCAAAGGAGGCTATGAAGTCATGACATCCGATTCAGCAACCTTAAGCAACGACTTGAATGCTCTTGCCAACAGCTCCACGGTGACGGAATCGCTTTGGCTTGTTCTTAACGAGATAGCCTCTTTTCATGCTCGGCGCGGAGGCGCTTATGGCTTTGCAGGAAACCTTGAGGATCAAGATTATGCAAGTGAATTCCTGTTGCATCTGTCAAACCGCGCCCCGTCGGAGCTGAACAACATAAAATCGAAAAGCCACCTGATTCGCGAATATAAGCGATGGATCACATCGAAGCAGTCACCTGCGGCCAAAGAATTGTGGGGAATACTCAGCGCGGCTTTGCTGTGACTTGAAAAAGAAGGGAAAGTCGAGCGTGCGGCAGAAGTTCGAAGGTTCAGCAACACCAATAAGACCCGCTGGTATATCAAGGGCAATCAAGGCAAGCCCGGGCGACGGTTGACAGAAAAAGAGGTTGCCGACATCAAGCCCCATTTCCGTAAAAAAACCGCTGCCGACAAATTGCTTAGTCCTACAGAAGCCAAACAATGGCTGATCGGACTGTTGCGGTCGGCGGGCGGTGGGATGGCGGTTCAGGATATTTTCGCCGCCATCAAACCGCATATAGAACTGTTCAGAACAGTGTCGGCCACCGATCCTCAGACAGCAGACAGCGGCGAGGAAGTCAAAAATGAATACAGCAAAGATCTCCCCCCAGCTTTAACTCCATATTTAGAGCTTCGTACAGAGGAAGAGATTGAGTTCGCCTCGAAAAGTATTTGGCGGCGCGTCGGTGAACTGACTCGTAAAATCGCCGGACATTTGGTGCTGTGCTGCTATTGGATACCCAAAAATGTGCGTGGTGAAAAAGTTAAACTGGACCAGTTCGGCCCGCACAGCTCCGTCAAGGATGTGGTGGACGACATCACGGTGATCATGCAGGAATTCGTGCCGTTGGCCGAAAGCGGGGACGATAGTGACTCAGATCGGCTCGCCTGCCTTCGCGTCGCGGGCGGGATTATCGAGGAACTTTCATCAAAATGCTCGGAAAACGGATACTGCCCAAGCTTATAATATCAATAGGACTATTACACTAAAACCTCTATGATTTACGAGGAAGAAGATAATGAAAGACACACATCTAAATGCGCTCAACGAGCATCTGAAGAATAGTAAGCCAAATCATGGCTGGGAGCCGGACGATGGCTCCGCACTGGCCGAGCGACAGGTGTGGACGGTCGCGGGCGGCTGCGGCGACCAGCCCGGCTGGTGTTGGTTGCTATTGGAGAGAATTAACGGCCAGTCTGCAAACTTCGCACCTATTGCCGCACACGCCGAACTGGCGGGACCGGACGACCTTTTCGTGCCCATCGACCGCACCGGCATCCCCGGCATAGTGTCGCTCGAACTGGAATGCACATTGCATCGAGACGCACTGGGCGAATGCCTGGGGCGTTTGCCAAATAAAATTTTTACTCATATCCTGGATGCCCGCCGCGATATGGACGATCCGGAGGCTCGCAACGCCTATGAATGGGGACTTTCCTACTTTAGCCAGCATAGTCCATGCGCCGTTTTTCATCAAGCCATTGTCGAGACTATCGAGCGGTTGCAAATCTCCGTGCGCCAGGCCGTCTATGGCGAACAGTCGGCAGCATTGATTTTTCCCGTGGATATCCCCTGGTCGGCGTTCCGGAGTCAGTTTGAAGCGCAACACCTGCCCAAGGCAGCCGCCGACGGCAAGAAGCTGACTCCCTGCATGCTGGCCAAACGACCGACCGAAGAAGATTCAATTGCGGAGTCTGCACCATCGGAGGTGCTGTGGGCGAAAGTCTACAAAAAGTTCGAGCCGATGCGCGCCGAAACCGAGTTCTGCAACGAATGGTTCGTCAAGACCCCGATCGTCGGCGAACCGGCTACCGCCCTGGTCTACCTCGAGGATCGCGAGCAGGCCATCGGCAAAGCCATGGTCTGCTCCGAACCCGGCGGCTACCGCGTCACTCTGAACGAGGTTGACCTGTCGCCGGACGAACCGGCAATCACCGATCCGGCTCGCCTGCGTCTGGTCATTCTGCTGGCGGAATAATTGGCAATTCAATTCAGGCGGGATGTGGGCATTCCCGCAAGGAGACACACGATGCTGCCAATGCTGATCAGTCCTCAATCCGTGAGAGGGTCGAAAACCACAGTCGTTTTGCGCAGGCGCCATCTTGACTCACACTTCGGCTGCCTGCTCGATGTTGAATTGCCGCCCGTCGCCGGGGTACTGGCCGATTTCGCCTGGCTGGAGGGCGAGAGACTCGCCGAATGGCGGCGGTGCATCGCCGAAGAGATGCTTCTGCGCCACGCCTGCGGAGTCCGCAATCCGGATGACTGGCTTGCGGAGTTCGCTGAGGTTTCGCCATTCGGCGACGGTCATCTGGTAAAGCTGGAGGAATGCCTGAACCACCGATGCGCCTGCGGGGTGTTTCCATTGGCTGGCATTCTCCAGGATGCTCCGCCGGGGATCGGGCATGTCTGGATTTTCGCCGAACCGATGCACTGCGAAAAGATAAACGGCGGCAGTGTCATTTCGGAGGAATTGGGTTTCTGTACTGTTACCACCGACAACTGGCAGGGACGTTCCTGGCAGTTGGCCGGGATGCTGGCCTGCCGCTGCCTCGAAACCGATGCTTCAGCCGACATCATTCGCAACATCGCCATGGATTGGCTTGCGTCAGGCCGTGTCGGCGGGCGGGGAGTAGCCATCAAAGTGAATCTCGGCAACAAGCTTGCGCTGCCGACCGGCCGCCGCTGGCTGCTGCCTCTCGACAACCTGCGCGATGTGCCCCCATCCACCTCCGATCTGACAATTCGCACCGCCATTGACCTGGATGCCGCCTGGAGCCACATTACAGTCGACGGCACTCGCGCCGACACCGAACAACCATGGCCGGAAAGCCTGGATGAATTGCATATACTTGTCGGTGGCGACATCAAGGCGGTAGTCGCTTCGGCATTGTTCTGTCCGCCCAGAACCCGGGTGCAGCTATGGCACTCAGACAGTCAGAATTTCTCCATCCTGCCAATGCAGGCGCTGCAACTGGTCCTGGCCGAGTTGAAGCCTGATCTTAAGGTGGCGGAACCACAGCGCCTGGACTCGACCGACTTGGTCAAGGCCGAAAAGACCTTGCGCAATGCTTTCGGCAATCTTCAAATCGGCTGCCTAGTGCTGTTCAATATCACCAGCGGCACTCGGCTGATGAGCTATGCGGTTCAGAACGCCAGCCGTATCCATCCGAATATTCAGTTGGTCTATCGCGACGCCGATGCCAGCCGCTT
>SLNM01000251.1 GCA_007133055.1 Lentisphaeria bacterium | reverse complement strand
TGGCGGACTTCTTGTGGCCGAAGTGAATGTCGATAAAACTGGCCTGCCCGCGGTACAGGCCGTCGGACGGATCGAAAAGCGGCGCGTACAGTGTCTCGAAGCAGTGAACACCGATTTCATGAATCCATTGCCAGTCGTGCCGGGTGGCATCGAGTCCGATGAGGTCTTCCGCCGCCCACAGCCAGACCACATCGTCGGTGCGGCGAAGGAAATTGTTGGTGTGGTAGGTTTCCAGAAACTCCGGGTCGGTCAGGTTCTCGACTTGCCAAGGCGCGTCAAGCTCGGGAATATGATAGGCGGGCGGGACGCGCCAGGCGCAGGTCAGCCGCACGTCGCGGGTATGCTCCAGGCTTTCCCGCATGACCTCGGGATACAGCCAGTTCAGCCCAAGCACGCCGGAATAGGAGATGTCTCGCGTATAGACGATTTTACCGAAATTCTTTCCCGCCCCGAAATACTCCAGGCCGTTTTCCCGCACAATATTGCTTTCCGCATCGGCCAGGGCGACGCGCCATAGTTTCTCGATCAGTGGCGACGCATCCACCAGACGCGCCGGGTGTATTGGATGCGCGTCGGGAAGATCGTCAATGCCGATCCGGAAATCAAGGCAGGCCACCCCGTCTGGTTCAAGCATAAGGTCTGGCAGTTGCAACGTCGATTTTTTCATGTGTACCCCATCAGTGTTAATCAGTGTTAATCAGTGGTTTGCCCCTGTGCCCCCATTCGTGGTTCTGCTTGGATTCCTTTTTTAACCACTGATGGACACTGATGAACACTGATATTTTTTATTGCCGATCCCTAGGGTGGTCATGTTGACGGCGAGACGGAGTCGCTACTTTGGGACTTTCCGCAGCTTTAGTCGCGCACCTTGTCGCGCACCAAAATCGAGCCGAATCAAGTGCGCGACAAAGTGCCCGATGAAGGGGGGATTTCTGCCCCCCTCTGCCTTCCCCTGCCCCCCTCTGCCTTCCTCAAGCGAAGCGGTTGTGAAAAATCTGTCCTCCCTGCCTTATCTGCCCCATCAGTGTCCATCAGTGTTCATCAGTGGTTTTTCCCCTGCCCCCCTTTTCGCGCTCTTTCGCGTATTTCGCGGTTAAAAAAAATGCCTCTGCTCCCATTCGTGTCCATTCGTGTCCATTCGTGGTTCTGCCCCCTGCTCCCTTGCCCCCCTTTGACCCTTTTCGCATATTTCACGGTTGAAAAAATCCCCCCGTCATTTGGTCACCAAGGAATTCGCCAGCCACAGGAAGACGCTGGATGTCCAGGTGTAGCCGCGGTCCCGCAGCCCCTGGCCGGTGCGGGCGTCGAAGTTCTCGGCAAAGCCATGGCTGGCGCACATATCGCAAAAGCCGCGAGCCAGGCGCGCCGCCAGCTTGTCTTCCCCGAATTCTCGCAATCCCTCGACTGCCAGCAGGGTCGATGGCGCCCAGATCGGGCCGCGCCAATAGCCGTCGTTTTCATACCATGGACTGGCCAGGCTTTCCGACGCCAGTCCCCAGTCGGTCATAAAGCGTCCGGGTCTAGTCAGGCCGGCCACTAGTTTCCTTCGGATATCGACAGGCATCCGCCGTCCCAGAACAAGCGTCATGAACGGTAGCAGGCTGTCACCTTCAGATTGGTTCTGGCGGGACGTCTTTGAACACAGGCTGGGCATGGCAAAGCTATCGCCGGTCCACAATTCATCAAGCATTGTTTCGAGCAGCCGGTCGCTGTGTCCCCGCCACTTGTCCGCCTCATTCGCCTTGCCCAGCCTGTTTGCCAGTTCCGCCAGTGTTTTAGTATGTCGCACCAGATAGGCGACCGTGTCGGTGGCGACGACCGGGGTGCCGGCAAGCATGACCGTGCTGTTGTCCCAGCCGGAATCGTTGCCATGCCAATAGACCGGCAGACCTCGTTTAAAAGGGTCTCGGTGCTCGAGCCAGTAAACGGCCTGGGCCGACATTTTGTCATAGGCCTCCCGCAACCGCTCAGAGCCGCAAAAACCAGAGGGCAAGGCGTTCAAAAGACGGTCGAAAAGAAATCCGTGAACCGGGGGCTTGACATAGGGCCAGTAGCGTTCGCGGTCACTGATCAGGCCGGGCAGGCATCCTTGCTCGTTCTGGTCGTCGAACATGATCATGAACTGGTCCCAGGCCAGTTCCGGATGGCCCGATGCCTGAGCCAGAGCATTGAAGGCATGGTCCCAGCTCCAGACGGCGGTCATCCAGTTCTTCGACATGTACATTGCTTCCCGGCGCAAATGGCCGGCCGGCCGCACCAGGCTGCTCCAATTGATATAGGCAGCCAGCTCGGACGCGGCCCGGTATTTTTCCGCCACTGGAAGCTGGCACTGCGTAAATTCACTGAATTCACGGTGTCTCTGATTTTGACAGCTTGCGAAATCCACAAAGGACCGTTGCCCCAGCTCCTGGCCAACCGTCTCGACCAATGCCAGTTCGGCAACTTCCTCGCCCAGCTTCGGTTTCAGAATGAACTCCTGCCTATCACAGGCAATACCGTTCCACGGCGCCATGCCAGTCAACTCGCCACGCAATGGCACCAGCCAGAACAAGGTTTGCAGTCGGGGCGACACCAAGCGCCAGCCGCCGTTGTCAAGCGGGCTGGCCATGTGGAGCAGATTACTTCCGTGCAGGCGCAGCACGCCGCCCCTGACCCGCAGGCGCAAGGTGTCTGCTTGCTCAAAAGCCATTTCCAGCCGGGTTCCGGACTCGGCCGTGGCGGTCACGGTTACAGGACAAGCCTCCAGAGCGAGCGGCTCACCGGTCTTGGTCTCATTGTTTTGCTCGTCACCAAGCTCGATCCGCAGGATCGGGCCGCAGCCGAACAACTCGCGGACGCAGCGCAGCCACAGCCCGGCCACCGGCGCCCGGTCCGCGCCAAGTCGCGACACCGCCAGGTAGGAGCCACGGCAACTGAAAGGGACATCGCTTAGGTTGAAGGTAAAAGCCATTGCTGTCTTCAGAACTCCTTGCCTAAGCCGTATGTACTACGGGCGTCCCCGCCCGTAGCCGCTGCACGCCGCTCACCTGTCCACTTCCGAAGTGGTCAGGCAAGGACGACCGTATTACCACGGATTTCAAATCCGCCGCGCCGGCAGGCGCCGAGGAAAGCCGCCGCTGTCCAGAGTTGACGGGCCGACCATCCCGGTCGGCCGTTGCGGTAATCGACCACCTCGTGGAATGTTCCGTCCTCCACGCATGAACGCGCCAGCAACGCCAGGCTCGCCGGAATGGTGTTCTGCCCGGAAGCCTTCGACATTGCCCACAGGAAAAACGCTTCGACGAACGGCCAGGAAGTGTGATTGTGATAACAGCGGTCGTCGTCGAAAAACGGCCAGAATGTCGGCACACCTTTAGCGTTCAGGGGATAACCAGCCAGGGCGCGAAGCGCGTCTTCTCCCGCCACCACGTCCAGCAACACGGCCAGCGCTGCGCCAAGCGCTTCGCGCCGCGACGAGGCTTCTCCATGACGGTCGAGGTAAAAGACAAAGGTGCCGTCGCTCCGTCGCAGATGCGTTAGTATGGAAGTCCGCAATGCCTTCGCCCGATTTCGCCACTCAGCGGCCTGCTCGCCAAGCCCCAGCGCGGCGGCGGCTCGGGCCATCACCAGCATCCCCTTGTAGTACAGGCAGTTGGTCGAGGTCGTTTTCTGCATAATA
>SLNM01000030.1 GCA_007133055.1 Lentisphaeria bacterium | reverse complement strand
CTGAGTTCGGTAGCCGCTGGTCAGAAAGGCGTAGGCCCGAGCGACGCGCTGCGGGGTGTCGCGCAAACCCTCACGCTCCGGATTCTCGTCGAGAGCGGCAAGTAGTTCGGCGGTAAGCTGTTCAATCTTTTTCTGGTCCATGATCGATTCCTTAAATGATTAACCTTGATTGATTCATGCGTTCCGGGAGCGCATGAATCAGTCAGGCTATCGAAATTCAACCGGCAGCTCGGCGGCCAGGGTGGATTTAATCTGTTCGTGCGCCGTGTTCGCCTCATCGTCGGTCAGCGTGCGCCCGGAATGACGGTAAACCAAACTATAGGCCAGGCTGCGCCGATCCGGGCCGAGGGCTTGGCCGTCCCGATAAAGATCGAACAGTCTAACCTCCTCCAGCCATGGACAACGACAGGCCTCGATCACCTTGACAATATCCCGATGCCGCACCTTGTCGGGGACAATCATGGAAATATCGCGGGAGGTGGACGGGAATTGCGCCAGCGGCTGAGCCTTAGGCTGACAGCGTTCCAGGGCGAACTCGGGCTCCAGCTCGAGCACCGCCAGAAAAAGCGGATGGTTCAGGCGCATGCCCCTGACCAGCTCGTCCCGAACCTGTCCGAAAATCGCCAGCTTCCGTTGATCCACGATCATTTCCGCGGTCCGGCCGGGAAGCAAAGCCGGATGCTCGCTCGGCAGACAGTCCGGACAAGGCCGGCCGCGCCGCTCGAACCATTCTTCGAGCACTCCTTTCAAATCGAAGAAATCATATTCCCTGCGTCTTTCCTCGCCATAGCGTTCGGGCTGCGCCGAACCAGTCATGGCAATGCCGACCTGATATCTTTCCTCGCCAAACTCCGAGTGCCTGGCCACCACCCGGCCCATCTCGAAAATTGCCAGATCATGGTTGTTGTGGGCGATGTTGTGGGACACCGTCCGCAGCAGACCGGGCAGCAGCGATGGCCGCATGCAGGCCGACTCGGCGCTGATCGGGTTGGCCAGCTTGATCAGTTGCGATTCCTCGCCGCCAACCGTCCGCAGTGCGTCCGCCACACCAATGGTGCTGTAGGTCATGGTTTCGGTCAATCCCAACGACAAAAGCAAATCACGCACGTGTTGCAGCTCGACATAGGCATCCTCGGCCATGCCGCCGCCGACAATGGCGACGGGAGCGGCGGCAGGGATATTGTCCAGTCCGTAAAGACGGGCCACCTCCTCGATCAAATCCGCCTCGCGCTGCAAGTCCAGGCGAAAAGACGGAATGTTGACCGAGATGACCTCCGGACTCTGTTCAGCCACGGTCAACCCCAGGCACCGGCAGTATTCAGCCACCTGCTCAACCTCCAGATCGGTGCCCAGCAGTTGATTAAGCCGGCCAATTCGGCAAGGCACCATGTCCGGCTGCCAGGGACGAGGATAGACGTCCAGACACCCCTCCGCCACTTCGGCGCCGGCCAGCTCCTGAATCAGCGCGGTGGCCCGGCGGCTGGCGAACTCCACGGTTTCCAGTCCGACCCCGCGCTCGAAGCGATAGGAAGATTCCGAACCTATGCCCAGAGCACGAACGGTGGCCCGAATGTTGGCCGGATTGAAAGCGGCGCTTTCCAGCAGGACCGTGGTCGTGGTCTCAACTATTTCGCTTTCCGCCCCGCCCATCACCCCGGCCAGAGCCACCGCCCGCTCAGTATCGGCGATAACCAGGCGGTCCGGGTGCAACTGGTGTTTCTGACCGTCCAGAGTTACGAGCTGTTCGCCGGCTTTGGCCCGGCGCACTATAATTCGCCCACCCCTTAGCTTGTCGTAGTCGAATGCGTGCAGCGGCTGGCCGCATTCCATCATCACGTAGTTGGTCACATCCACCACATTGTTAATCGGCCGGACTCCGACAGCGGTCAGCGCCTGTTGCAGCCAGTCGGGGCTTGGACCGATCTTCACGGAGGTCAGAACTCTGGCGGTGTAGCGCGGGCACAGCTCCGGGTCTGCCACTTCAACCGCCGCCATCCGTCGAACATCGGTACCGGGTGCAGGCCGGATTTCCGGTTTTGGCAGGCGCAGCTTGTCCGGGCGACCAGCCAGAGCCGCGATTTCCCTGGCAATGCCCAGGTGCGACAGCCAGTCAGGACGATTGGGGGTTACCTCCCAGTCAATTACCGTGTCTGCCTGCAAATAATCTGCCGCCGGCCGTCCCGGCACCGCATTTTTCGGCAATTGCAGCAGACCATCATGTTCCTGACCCAGCCCCAGCTCGGCGGCGCTGCACATCATACCGGCGGATTCGACGCCGCGCAGTTTAGCCTTCCTAACTCTGAGACCGCCGGCCAGCTCGGCGCCCGAAAGTGCCACCGGCACCCTGCATCCGGCCTGACAGTTGGCCGCGCCGCAGACAATCTGCAAGGGTTCTTCGGCTCCGACCTCAACCCGGCAGAGGCTGAGGCGGTTGGCATTCGGATGATCCTGCCGCTCCAGAATTTCACCAACCACAACCTCATCCGGAACCTTGCCGGGGCGCTCGATGCCCTCGACCTCCAAACCGGCCAATGTCAGAGCTTCGGCCAATTCGTCGACCGACCAGGAAAAATCAAAATATTGTCGCAGCCAGCGTAGTGATGTCTTCATTGCAGACTCGTAAGCTCAGTTGAATTGCCGCAGAAAACGCATGTCGTTTTCATACAGCAGTCGAATATCGCCGATCGCGTAGCGAATCATGGCAATCCGCTCCACTCCCATGCCAAATGCATAGCCGGTCCACTGCTCGGAATCGTAGCCTACCGCATGGAATACCGCCGGGTCAACCATGCCCGCCCCGGATATCTCCAGCCACCCGGAATTCTTGCATATCCGGCAGCCATCTCCCCCGCACATGATACACGAGAAATCGTACTCCAGACTCGGCTCGGTGAAGGGGAAAAAATGAGGGCGGAACCGGACTCGAACCCGCGGCCCCAGCAGCTCATGGGCAAACAAGGTCATGGTCGCCTTCAAATCGGCCAGGGAAACATGGCGATCCACATACAACCCCTCGATCTGATGAAAATTCATCGCGTGAGTGGCGTCCGGAGTGTCGCGCCGATAGCAGCGGCCGGGGCAGACAATACGCAGCGGGGGTGGCCGATTTTCCATCACCCGAACCTGCACCGGTGAAGTCTGAGTGCGCAACAAACGACCGTCCGGCAGGTAGAACGTATCCTGAACATCGCGGGAAGGATGGTCGGCCGGCGTGTTCAGAGCGTCGAAGTTGTGGTACTCGGTTTCCAAGTCCGGGCCGTCGGCGGCGACAAACCCCATCCTCCGGAAAATATCGATGGCATCATCCATCACCTGGCTGACCGGATGCTTCAAGCCGATCCGGCGCCGCCGCCCCGGCATAGTCACATCCAGCTCCGCGGCCGCGTCTCCGCCGCCACCTCCGCCCGAAGTCACCCGGGCCAGAGCTTCGTCAACCGCCGCCTGCACCTGGTTTTTGCACTGGTTCGCCGTCTGCCCCACCTGCGGTCGCTGCTGCGGCGGCAAACCACCCATCTCCCGGAACAATCCGGGAATCACCCCTTTCCGTCCCAGATAATGCACTTTCAAGGCTTCCACCGCCGCCTGGTCCCGGGCTTCGGACAAAGCCGCAACTGCCTCTTGGCGAATATGATCAAATTTATTAACCAGCTCATTCATGCTCTAT
>SLNM01000272.1 GCA_007133055.1 Lentisphaeria bacterium | reverse complement strand
TGTCATTTTGAATCGCTATCCCTACAACTCCGGGCACGTGCTGGTGACGCCCAACCGACATGTGCCAGACCTTGCCGACCTGACCCGCGAGGAAAGAAATGAAATCATGGACTTGGTCATGCAGGCAAAGAAGGTGATGAGCCAGGTCATGCGCCCGGAAGGTTTCAACTTCGGCTTCAACCTTGGTGCTGCGGCCGGAGCCGGACTTGGCGAGCATGTCCACGGACACCTGGTGCCGCGATGGCGCGGCGATACCAATTTCATGCCGGTACTGGCGGATGTCCGAGTAGTTCCGCAAGCACTCGAAGATACCGCCGGCCTGCTGCGCAAGGCCTGGTCCGAAACATGGCCTACAAATATTGGTTGAGCAGGTTCTCCAGCATTTCCTGGCGGCCGCTCCGCACCTCAGGCTCACCCTTTTCGAGGGTGTACTTCTCCAAATCGGCAAACGCCAGATCGCCCCGCTCGATGCGCCGGCCGAACTCTCCGTCCCAGCCGGCATAGCGATTTCGGATAAAATCGGTGAAAACGCCGTCCTCAATCATCCGGGCCGCATTTTTCAGTCCCCGGGCAAAGGCGTCCATGCCGCCTATATGCGCATGGAACAGGTCGACCGGATCAATCGACTGGCGCCGCAGCTTGGCATCGAAATTGAGGCCGCCTGTGGAGAAACCGCCAGCCTTTAGTATGATATGCATGGCCAGAGTGGTGTCCCGTATGTCAGTGGGGAACTGATCGGTGTCCCAGCCCAGCAGCAGATCACCACGATTGGCGTCGACCGAGCCTAGCAGGCCGTTGGCGGCGGCATACGCCAGCTCATGCTGGAAAGTGTGTCCAGCCAAAGTTGCATGGTTGGCCTCGATATTCAGCTTGAAATGTTCCATCAGTCCGTACTTTTGAAGGAAGGCGTGGCAGGTGCCGGCATCAAAATCGTACTGATGCTTGGTCGGTTCCTTGGGCTTCGGTTCGATGTATAGAGCGCCTTTGAACCCCAGTTGTCGACGGTATTCCACAGCCATCTGCAAAAAACGCCCCAGGTGATCCAGCTCCCGCTGCATATCCGTGTTGATCAGCGTCTCATATCCCTCCCGACCTCCCCAGAACACATAGCCCTGGCCGCCCAGTCGGTGGGTCAGCTCCATTGCTTTCTTAACCTGGCTGGCGGCATAGGCAAAGATTGCCGGAGACGGATTGGTGGCGGCGCCGGCCATGAAACGGCGGTGCGAAAAGGCGTTGGTGGTGCCCCATAGCAGTTTGATTCCGGTGTCATCCTGCAAACTCTCGGCCAGATCGACAATTCGGTCGAGCCGCTGGTTGGTCTCTTGCAGGCTGTCCGCTTCAGGCGCGATGTCGCGGTCATGAAAACACCAGAATCCGATGCCCAGCTTGGAGAAAAACTCGAAGGCCGCCCGCATGGCATTCTCCGCCACCTCCATCTCGTCAGCCGCAAGGTCGTATTCCCGAATAAAGGTTGGCCCGCCAAAGGGATCGCTGCCCAAGCCCTTGAAGGTGTGCCAGTAACAGGCGGAAAACCGCAGGTGTTCGGACATTTTCCGCCCCATGACCAACTCGTTCGCATCGTAGTGCTTGAAGGACAGAGGATTCTTCGAGCCCGGGCCTTCAAAAACGATTTTTTCGATCTCTGGAAAATATTCGCGCATGTTCATAGCTCCTTGTTTGACTGCTTTAGAGAATTGCGAAATCGGCGAAACTGAAATTTTTCAGGTTCTTTCTCACTTTGAGTGGGTAGCTTGTTTCAATTCACATTCAGAAATGAAGCGTTGCTCGTGACAGAATTCAGAGTTCAGGTTTCGGGTTTCAGGTTTCAGGCCATCCAGAGAGGCACAGCGCACTTTATTATCCATACGCGACGTGGTCTTCCTCTACATGCCAACGCCGGTCGCTGACCGGAATTTTCTTTTTGAGCGTCTTCTCCAGACCATTGAGCATGGCGTACACATTCCTGGTAGCGATCTCTTGGCACAGCTTGCGGTAGACCTCCAATTCTTCAACAGCCATATAGGTGCTTTCTGCCATTATTATCTCTGTCAAGTCCTGACACCTGAAACCTGACACCTGAAACCTGAAACCTGAAACCTGAAACCTGAAACCTGAAACCTGAAACCTGACACCAAGCTGTTAACCACAAAATCTAATAAAAAACTATTAGCAACCCATTCGTTTTGAGAAAGAGCCATTTTTCATAACACCATGCAGATAAGAGCAATAATAAACTTTTCGCCAAATTTTTCACGGATTCAGGTAATCAGCTTGGCTGTGATTTGCCGCAGCAGAAGCACCCCGTTTTCCACCCTTCGATCAACCGATTTGCCAATTCGGTCAGACCGAGTTCAAGAAAAACTTTTTTCACTCCCTCGTATTGCTCTTCAAGAATGCCGGAGACAATAAGGTAAGCCGGAGTCGAATCATTGTCCAGCAAGGCGATCAGTTTTTTTGCATTTTTCCGTAGGACCGAAGCCAATATATTTGCCGCCACCACTCGATATTTGCTCGTCTCTGTAAATGTCCGCAAGTCTGCTCGGTCTAGCTTTACACGCTTGGCCAACCCGGCAAGCCTGAGATTGTCTCCTGCAATCCGCACACTCTCCGCGTCATTGTCGAAGGCCCGCACCGGCTGATACCCCAAAGCGACGGCGGCCATCGAGAGGATGCCGGAGCCGCAGCCTGCGTCGAGCAGCGAAGCTCCCGCACCAAGCCGGCGCTGCAAGTATTCGATCATCTCCAGGCAACCCCGGGTGGTGCCGTGATTGCCGGTGCCAAAGCTCATTCCTGGGTTCAGCACCACCACCCGTTCGCCCGGTTTCGCCTTGACTGTCTCCCACTCCGGCCTGATAACTAATCGCCCGCCAATGCGCAGTGATTTGAAATGCTGTTTCCAGCTCTCCGCCCAGTCCTCCCGCTGCATCGTCATAGGTTGAAAGCAGTCCACTGCCTGATTCAACCAACGGTTCCAACCGGTGAACAGCTCACTAAGCCTGGCGGCCAGTTCGGCAGCGCTCATTCCCGACTCTTCTTCCGCAAATATTCTAAACTCTACCGATGCCGTTGAATCAGGCTGCATTTTCAGCGTCGGCGAGAATCCCTGGCCGAGCAGCATTTCCTCGACTAGCGCCGCGTCCTCGTGTGCCACGGCGAACTCGACTAATGACAGTTCCGCTCGGTGCATTGCAGCCTGTGCCTAGCTTGACCCTGTGCGAAAAGGGTTAGGTTTCTGATTTTGTGATTACCTTGTCGCGATCTTTGTTCCGAACCTTGTCGAAAGAGGGAACCGGACGACGACTACGGACGCCGAGTTCCACGGCAGATATGTTCGCAGCGCTGCCGGTGAACCATCCCCCCGGCGATGTATTCCGCCCCAAGGGGGCACTGCATATCAGGCCGGGGCATCGCCCCGGTTTCCGGACAAACCATAACGATATGCGCTGAAAGCGCATCGCATAAGATGCACAAGAAACGCAAATATTGCCATGAGGAACCGGTCGACGCTTACGGACGACGATTATTCGCCACGCTCCTAGGATATCAACAAAAATACCATACCGCACGAACCGGGGTAATTCAATGAACCGGCGTATGCCTGCGGCGAATCCGGGCATGCCTGGTTTTGTTTTTGGGCGTTTTCACTCCAGCTTGCACGCTGTTTTTTTTCATTTACATTACTTGC
>SLNM01000377.1 GCA_007133055.1 Lentisphaeria bacterium | reverse complement strand
TGTCCGGTGGTCGTATCATTGTTCGTCCCGCGCCTCGGGCGAAAGTGGTGGCGCACGAGAATATTATTGTCGGCAATGTCGTATTATACGGGGCGCACCGGGGAGAGGTTTACATCAACGGATTGGCGGGCGAGCGCTTTGCGGTTCGCAACAGCGGCGCCGACGCTGTGGTCGAGGGGGTTGGCGATCACGGTTGCGAATACATGACCGGCGGCGCGGTGGTTATCCTCGGACCTACCGGCAACAATTTCGCCGCCGGCATGAGCGGCGGGGTGGCCTATGTGTACGATGAAAGCGGCCTGTTCGACACCCGCTGCAATCTGGACATGGTCGACCTGGAAACCGTGCATGAGTCGGAGGACGCGGAGCGGCTGAAGAGGATGCTGCGCCACCATCAGAAATACACTGGCAGCGCTCGCGCCCGGCATGTTTTGCGCAACTGGGGTGCGCATGTTCAGTACTTTGTCAAGGTTATGCCGATTGATTACCGTCGGGCTTTGGAGCGAATGCGGCGGGAGCAGCGGCGCGATTCCGAAACCATTTCCGCCACCGAGGAGGTTTATGATGGGTAAGCCGACCGGCTTTCTGGAGTATCCCCGATGCATCGTTCCCAAGCGTTCCGTGAAGGAGCGTCTTGGCGACTGGCGCGAAATCGAGAGCGAGCTTGGTGAGGAGGAGCTGCGCCGGCAGGCGGCTCGCTGCATGGAGTGCGGCATTCCCTTCTGCCATGCCTGCGGCTGTCCGCTGGAGAACTTGATTCCTGACTGGAATGACCTGGCCTATCTTGGTCAGTGGCGGCGGGCGCTCGAGCTGCTGCACGCCACCAACAATTTTCCCGAGGTAACCGGCCGGGTTTGTCCGGCGCCCTGCGAGCCGGCCTGCACTTTGTCGATCAACCAGGAGCCGGTGTTGATTCGGCAGTTGGAGAAGGAGATTGTCGAGCGTGGTTGGCGCGAGGGCTGGATTCAGCCGCAGCCGCCGGAAAAGCTGAGCGGTTTCAAGTGTGCGGTGGTCGGCTCCGGTCCGGCGGGTTTGGCGGCGGCCCAGCAACTGACCAGGGCCGGGCATCGGACCGTGGTTTACGAAAAGGCGCCCAGGCTGGGCGGGATTCTGCGGTATGGCATTCCTGACTTCAAGCTGGACAAGGATGTGCTGGACCGCCGCTTGCAGCAGATGCGGGCGGAGGGGACGGTTTTCGAGTCGAACGTTGAGATTGGCAAGTGCATGTCGATTGCCTATCTGCTGCGCTCCTACGATGCGGTGTTGCTGGCCGGCGGCGCCGTCGTGCCGCGCGATCTGCAGGTGCCGGGAAGAGATTTGGCGGGGATACACTTCGCCATGGAATTCCTGATCGCCCAGAATCAGCGGGAGCAGGCAGATTCCTCCTCCGAGGAGAGGAAAGGGGAGGGCGGTCTGTCAGCGGCCGGCCGGAATGTTTTGATCATTGGCGGCGGCGACACCGGCGCTGACTGCCTGGGCACCGCTTTGCGCCAGGGCGCGGCCAGTGTCACGCAGGTCGAGATTATGCCGCGACCCCCCGATCAGCGGGCGCCCTCGACTCCGTGGCCGCAGTGGCCGTTGCAGCTGCGCTCCTCTACTTCGCACGAAGAGGGCGGCAGTCGGATGTGGTCGGTGCTGACCCGGGAATTCGTGGCCGACCAGCAAGGCCGGGTGAAGGCGGCGCGGGTGGTCGATGTCAAGTGGCGGCAGTCTTCGGAAGGCGGCGGCGGCGCCTTTGATCCGGTTCCCGGCAGCGAGCGTCTGCTGCCCGCCGACATGGTGCTGCTGGCCATGGGGTTCTCGCGCGAGGGCAATGCGGACACGGTCCGGTCATTCGAGCTGGAAACCAACCCCGACCTAACCCCGAAGCTGGATGGGAATTACATGGGCACCAAGCCCGGGGTCTTTGTTGCGGGCGATCTTTCCAAGGGCGCCTCGCTGGTGGTGAACGCCATCGCCGACGGACGGCGGGCGGCGGCGGGGATCGACCGCTGGCTGCGCAAGCTGTAGGCGGGAGCTTGGTTCGACGAGCCTGCGTAATTCACGAGCCAAGTTGGCCGCAGGTTAGGAATAGCCACAAAAAAATATGACTCCTCCGCAGAATCTGTGGGTATGTATGTTAGCGGGGCTATGCCAATCTGGCATGTTGGCAGGGACATGGCGTACAATTGGCAGGCGTAGCATTGGCAGTATAATCCCGTATCGGGGAGCAGCCATGATTTTCAACCGCCTGACACACTTATGTGAGTCGAGCGTTTTTTGAGGTTTGTGAGATTATTCCAGAAAATAGCGGTCTTCACCTTCAAAGCGGCCAAGTGGTCAGGCAGGCGAATCACGCGAATCTACGCGAATGGGCACAAAGCAGAAGGTGTTATAGCCCCAAAGGGGCGGCATCATCGTAGCCCAGGGTTAAGCGCAGCGCAACCCTGGGTGGGAATCAGAAAAAATTGTGCCCTGAAGGGGCACTTCAACCGCGCGTCCGGGTCGGTTAAGCGGGTCGGGTAAGCGTAACCAAGCGATGTTTCGTGCGATGCTGTCTCGCAGTAGATGGCTAATAAATTAATCAGGCAAGGGAGTTGTGAACCAGAGATGAACACAAAAACCAATCGCCCCTGCACCAGGCACATCTTCGTTACCGGCGGCGTGGTCTCATCGCTCGGCAAGGGAATCACTTCGGCTTCGATTGCCTTGCTTCTCAAGCAGCGCGGTTATCGGGTGCTGATCCAGAAACTTGATCCATATTTGAATGTGGATCCCGGGACCATGTCGCCCTATCAGCATGGCGAAGTGTTTGTCACCGACGACGGCGCTGAAACCGATCTGGACCTGGGACACTACGAACGCTTTGCCGATCTCGACTGCGACCGTCGCTGCAACTACACCAGCGGCAGTGTTTACAGCCGAGTGATCGCCCGCGAGAGACGCGGTGAATATCTGGGCGGCACCGTGCAGGTGATTCCGCATGTGACGGATGAAATCAAACGAGTAGTCGAGCAATTGGACGATGATGACGTCGACATTGCCATCACTGAAATTGGTGGTACCGCCGGCGATATTGAATCCCTGCCTTTCCTCGAGGCCATTCGTCAGTACAGGCATGAGCGTCCTCCTGGCGAAGTCGTATTCATTCACCTGACTCTGGTGCCCTACATCAAAGCGGCGGCGGAGCTGAAGACCAAGCCCTCGCAGCAATCGGTTGGAATCCTGCGTGAAATCGGGATCATTCCCGACATCCTGGTTTGTCGGACGGAGAAACCTCTGAGCCCGGAGCATTTCAACAAGCTGGCTCTCTTCTGCAATGTTCGGCGGGCGCTGGTGTTCGAGGAGCTGGATGTGGCCAGCTCGATATACGAAGTGCCCCTGGAGCTGGCGAAGCAGGAGCTGGACCGGCATATACTGCAATTGCTTGACCTGCCCGTTTCGGCTTTGGACATGAACGCCTGGCGCCGAATGCTGCGGCGGCTGCTGTCGCCAACCAGGGGCGAGGTGGAGATCGCCGTGGTCGGCAAGTATGTCGGCCTGAGGGATGCCTATAAAAGCATCTACGAGGCTTTGTGCCACGGCGCTCTGGCCAATTCGGTGCGCCTGCGCATCAAAGCCGTTGAAGCGGAGGAACTGACCGATGCTACCGTTGCTCGCGCTCTCGGGAAAGTGAATGGCGTTCTGATTCCCGGGGGGTTTGGGGAAAGGGGAATTGCAGGGA
>SLNM01000101.1 GCA_007133055.1 Lentisphaeria bacterium | reverse complement strand
GCATGGCCGAATTTCGCACCCGAAGGGCGGCCAATTTCACCGCATCCTGCCACGAGCCATCGCCTTGCGGTGGAATGCCACAGCTGCGGCTTGTCTCGTGGCAGCCTGCGGCAAACTTGGCTCGTGAATTAAGCAGGCTAGGAAGATACGGCATGGTCTGAAAAATAACGCATTGTCTTCATCATGCAAATCCAAATGACGCATTACGGATATTGTCCGCCTCCCACTTGCAATTTAGACGGGGATGAGCTAACTTAACAAACTGAACCGGATGATTTCCCGCCGTTTTTCAAGAACGGGGGTCATGCTTGCTCCGGCCAGGAGGTCTGCATGAGCAGGAAAATGAAACCATGGTCACGTTAGAACAGGATAATTCAGGTTTAGTCAACATGCTAGTCGCAGATATACTTAAGAAGCAAGAGCGAACTGTCAGTTTCGAGTTTTTTCCTCCCAAGACCGAATCTGGCTGGGAGGAGCTATTCTACAACATTACCAGCCTGGTCCCTTTGCAGCCCTCGTATGTTTCGGTGACCTATGGCGCCGGTGGCAGCACTCGCAGTCGCACTCACGAGCTGGTTACCCGGCTGCAGAAGGAAACCAACCTTACGGTGGTGGCTCATCTGACCTGCGTCGGATCAACGCGGGATGAGATCAGGCGAATTGTCGATAAGTACGCGAATTCGGGTGTCACTAACATACTGGCTCTGCGCGGCGACCTGCCGGAGGGTATGACCGAGCAGGAGGCGGCGCCCAGGGACGGCTTCCGATATGCGGCCGAGCTGGTTGCCTGTATCAGAGATGATTTTCCAGACCTGGGGATCGGTGTGGCGGGATTTCCAGAGGGGCATCCGGCAACCCCTAACCGACTGCGGGAATTGGAGCATCTGAAAGCCAAGGTCGATGCCGGCGCCGACTATATCGTGACCCAGTTGTTTTTTGACAACCATGACTTCTATGATTTTCGCGAGCGCTGTAAACTGATTGGCATCAAGGTGCCCATTATCGCCGGCATAATGCCCATAACCTCTTTGAAAAACCTCAACCGGATGGCAGACATGGCGGCCGGGAGTCATTTTCCGGCGCCCCTCCTGCGCAGTCTTAGCTGGGCGGAAGGCAAGGATTACGTGCGCAAGGTCGGCGCCCACTGGGCGACCGAGCAAATTCGAGACCTTCTTCACCAGGGAGTGGCGGGAATCCATTTGTACACCTTGAACCACTCATATGCCTCGGTGCAAATTTGCGAGTCGCTGGGACTGCGCAGCTACCAAGGCATCTGCATCTGATCCGGCAGGAACCGACAGGTTGCTCCGGCAACCGCCCTTCGGGTGCGAAATTCGGCCATGCAATTCGTGACCAATCAGATTCTTCAGGACGATGTCTGTATCCTGTTGATTATAAATATATAATGGCGCATGGCCGAATTCGCATGAATTAATCAGGCTAGGAGAGGCCCAGCTTCATGAATGACCGCCGACATTTGCAGCAGACCGTTCTTCACGACCGCCATTTGGCGGCAGGCGCCCGGATCGGGCCATTCGCCGGATTTGAAATGCCGATTCAGTATCAGGGCGGAATTGTCGAGGAACACCAGGCCGCCCGCCGGCGGGCAGCCTTGTTCGACACCTGTCACATGGGAGAATTCCTGGTTGTCGGCGAAGGCGCCTTGCGGGACTTGCAGCGATTGCTCACCTGTCCGCTTGCCAATCTGCGCCAAGGTCGCTGCCGCTATAGTCTGATGTGCAATGAGCAGGGCGGGGTGATCGACGACCTGCTGGTATACCGCCTGGCCGAAGACCAGTTCATGCTGGTTGTCAACGCCGCCGGCAGACGGCGGGACTGGCAATGGCTGCGCGAGCAGGTCGGAGCGGAAACTCGATTGATCGACCAATCGGACACCGTTGCCAAAATCGACTTGCAGGGGCCGTTGGCTCCGAGCATAGCGGAGAGCGTGCTGGAGCATTCGATCCGAGACCTGGTCTACTTTGCCTTTCATGAGAATCTATACCAGGGGGAGGATTTACTCGTCAGTCGTACTGGCTACACCGGTGAGATCGGCTTCGAATTCTATTGTTCCACCGGGCTGGCAGGGGCATTGTGGGACGACTGCCTACGGCAGGGGGCGACCCCGGCCGGCCTGGGCGCCCGCGACACCCTGCGCCTGGAAATGGGGATGCCGCTTTACGGCCACGAGCTGCACGATCAACGCAACGCGGCCGAGGCCGGACTCGGCCGGGCCATTGCCGACGACCGATGGTTTGTCGGCGCCGACCAGATACGCAATCCAAGCCTGAGCAGGCAGAAACTCCGCGGCCTGGCTCTGAACGACCGCCGGGCGGCGCGAGCCGGCGACCCGGTACTGGCGGTGGACGGCCGGACCGTGCTCGGCACCGTAACCAGCGGCAGTTTTGCCCCGTCCCTGGGCTATGCCGTGGCGCTGGCTTACATTGACCGGGCGGCGGCAATCGTCGGCGATCCCGTCCTGATCGGCGGTCGGCGACAACTCAGCGGTAAAATCGTATCCCCGCCTTTCTATCGAGAGGGTACGGCCCGGGCTGAGACTGGCCGATTTTTCCCTGATGTGTGAAATGCAACCGTACAGAGAATTGCGAAATGTGCGAATCGAGCCAATTGTAGGTTGGGAATCTGTCCCGACCAGGCTCGATTCGCATGGTCGACTCGGATAGTCGACCTACAAAATTCACATTTCGCAATTCCCTGGCAACCGTACACAAGGAGACAGCAATGATTCCCAAAGACCGCAAGTACACCGAATCGCATGAATGGATCAAGGTTGAGAACGGCCTGGCCATTGTCGGCATCACCGACCATGCTCAGAGCGAGCTGGGCGACATCACCTTTGTCGAGCTGGCCGAGGTGGACGAGAAGAAACAGGCCGGAGAAGAATGCGGCGAGATTGAATCGGTCAAGGCGGCCAGCGATATCAATGCCCCGGTTTCCGGTGTCATCGCCGAAGTCAACCCCGAGCTGGAGCAGAAACCCGAACTGGTCAATCAGGCTCCTTTCGAAGCAGGATGGCTGTTCAAGATGAAAGATTTTGACGAAGCCGGACTGTCCGGCCTGATGGACGCGGCCGCCTATCAAACCATGATCGAGGGGGGAGGATGAGCTTTGTTGCCAACACTCCGGAACAGACTGCCGAGATGCTGGAGGCCTGTGGGGTGTCCGAACTGGATGAACTGTTCGCCGACATCCCGGTTCCATTGCGGCCGCCGCCGCTGAATTTGCCGCGCAGTCGCTCGGAACAGGAGGTCCTGGCGCATTTCGAGAAGGTTGCCGGGCTTAACTACAGCGGCCTGACCAACTTTCTGGGCGGCGGATTCTACGATCACTATATTCCGGCGGCGGTTGACGCCCTGGCTGGGCGCAGCGAATTCTACACTGCCTACACTCCCTACCAGCCCGAACTTTCCCAGGGCACCCTTCAGGCAATCTACGAATATCAGTCGCAAATCTGCCGCTTGACCGGAATGACCGTGGCCAATGCTTCGGTTTACGATGGCGGCACCGCCCTCCACGAAGCCTGCCAAATGGCTCTGCATGCCCAGCGCGGGCGCACTCGCATCATCATGGACAGCGGGGTCAACCCGGTCTACCGCAAAATGCTGCGCTCCTACACGGCCAACCTGAACCACGATTTCGCCGAAGCTCCAGTGGCGCACGGCCAAAGCGACCGGCAGGCATTGTTCGACATGATCGACCAAAAAACG
>SLNM01000237.1 GCA_007133055.1 Lentisphaeria bacterium | reverse complement strand
GGTCGGGCAGGATCATGTTGTACGCACCCTGCAAAACGCCCTGGCCGCCGGTCGCGTCGCCCACGCCTATTTGTTTGTCGGTCCGCGGGGGACCGGAAAAACCACCACCGCGCGTATCTTCGCCAAAGCGCTCAACTGCGAAACCGGTATGGTCGAGGAGCCCTGCGGCGAATGTGATTCCTGCCGGCGAATAGCGGTCGGGAACTGTCTGGACGTAGTCGAGATCGACGGTGCCTCGCATAACAAGGTGGAGGACATTCGCGAGCTGCGTGAGAATGTTCAGTACACGCCTTCGCGCAGCCGGTTTAAGATTTATATCATCGATGAAGTCCACATGCTCACCAACGCAGCCTGGAACGCTCTGCTGAAGACACTGGAGGAGCCGCCGCCGCATGTCAAGTTCTTTTTCGCCACGACCGAGCCGCACAAGGTGCTGGCTACCATTCTTTCCCGCTGTCAGAGGTTCGATCTCCGGCGCCTGCCGGCAGGTCTGATCGCTGAGCGTCTGAAGCAGATTGCCGATTCCGAGTCGGTCGGGATAGACGAGCGTGCATTGCACGCCATTGCCCGGGCGGCCGACGGGGGAATGCGCGACGGGCAGTCGATCTTCGACCAGATCATTTCGTACTGCGGGGGGAACGGAGACAAGCCGATTTCCGAGGAGGATGTGATCAGTGTCTTCGGCCTGGCCTCCGGCGCCGAGCTGAAAGCATTGGTCCAGGCTATAGTCGGCAATGACCCGGGAGCCATGATCAGCCTGGTTCAGGATCTGGCCGACCGTGGCCGCGATCTCGAACGGGTCTATGCTGACCTGATGATTTTCATGCGCGATCTGATGGTTGTGGCTGTCTGCCGGAAACCCGAGGAAATGCTCGAGACCGGGGAGTCTGAAACCGAGGATTTGTGGGAGCTTGCCCGGCTTTGCGAGCCATGGCGGCTGCAGCGGATTTTCGAGGCTCTGATGGAGGAGGAGGGGCGGTTGCGGGCAGCCCTTAACAAGCGGGTCTATCTGGAGGCCATCCTGATCAAGGTTATGCGCCATGCCAACAGTCTGCCGATCAATGATTTGATTGCGCGTCTGAATCAATTGCGGCGGAGTGGTGTACCAACCTCAGCAGGCGACGGCAGCCCGACTGCTCCCGACTCCAGTTCGGCCTCCGCCGCAGCCGCCTCCAGGACGGACGAGGGCAAGCCGCCGGCCCAACCCACCGCTTCACCAGCCCCTCCATCCGCGCCCAAGCCTGAGCCCAAGCCCGCGCCCAAACCTGAGCCGAAACCTGAGCCGAAGTCTGAGCCGAAGTCTGAGAGCAGGGGAGGGGGGGCAAAACAAAATTATTTGACAACGGACGCGCAAGCAGGCGGCCAGGAGAAAACTAACGAACCAAATCCGGTCGCGGCGGCGGCACGGAGAACTAACACAACTCCATTTGACGATCCCCCGCCGGATCGAAACTCCACGTCCGGCATTGCAGCGGAGCCGGACGACGAATCTCTCTCCGAACACTATCGCCCAGCCGCCTCTCCGGAGGTCGCCGATGAAATTCGCGAAACGCAGAATGCGCCGTCCCATGAGGCTGCCACCGAAGCAATCGGGGAAGGCTCGGCAGATGAAGCCGGAATCGAAGAGTCCGCCGAGCTGTGGCATCGCTTGATTGAGAAGGTCGGCGAGGATCAGAGACGGAGCGGCTTGAAAAATTACATGCAGGAAATGCGCCCGATCAGCTATCTCGGGGACGCTCTGATCATGGCCTATGACAACGAGTTTCCGGAGGAGCATGCCAGGCTTCTTCAGAGACCGGACAATCTCCGCTACCTGGAAGGGCTGCTGCGCCGGCTTACCGGATGCGACCGGGTTAGGCTGGTGGTCAAGCGTTGGGACGACGAGCTGTCGGATGTCAGTCGCCCCCGTCTGGTCTCCTCGCCCGAGGTTCGCCAAAAGCTGGCAGATGATCCATTTGTCCGGCAAGTGATCCAGCTTTTTGGCGGTGAATTAATCGACGCCCGCGGTTAGCCTGAATCAACCACAAACTCACTGACCCGCAAGAACCAGTTGAGGTTGAAACATGACAGGAAAGCAGTTCTTTGATTGGCAAACATCGGGCGGAACCGATGATGTCATGAGACTTGTCGATATTCTTGAACGAGCTGATGTAGCATGGTGTGCCATAGGCGGTATTGCTGTCAATCATTGGGCGGAACATCCCATGGTTACGCAAGATTTCGATCTGGTTGTCGCGTCGGATACGACCGAGCGCGTGGTTTCACTGTTGGAGGAGGCGGGATTCCGTTCAGAAAGATTCGCTTGGTCCGTAAATTTCAAAGGCAAGTCAGCAGTGAGTATTCAGCTCAGCACCGAGAGTTTCTACCACGAGTTCCCTTCCCGAGCGGTGGCTGCGGATGTTCACGGCATCCTTATGCGTGTTGCTTCTCTCGAAGACACACTGAAGGGCAAACTGAAAGCCTGGTCTGAACCCAGCCGACGCCAAAGCAAGCGCATAAAAGACCTTGCTGACATTGCCCGCCTGGTGGAAAACCATCCCGAATTACGGGGGCATATTCCCAATGAAGTTAGACAAAAACTGGATATGCCATAGTGTAAAAATGCCAGATTATACGGTTTCGCATCCGCAATCCTAAGTCTGTGAAGATCGGACAGAGAACCTTATCCAGCGGAATGATGGCACCGTTATCAACGTAGTTGCCGACCTGCCAGCCGATACTTCCTCCGGGGGAGAGGCGCCGGACGCATTCGCGTATCACTTCGGCCTGTTGCTCTAAGTAAGAATCAACTGACCCGCGAGGACGAGGAAGCGAGGACAGTATAGATGCAACTGTATGCCCACAGCTTGCCGGATATGCCCGTAGAGGAATGGCAGCCGCTTGATCAACATTTGCACAACGTTGGCGAAAAAGCGGCAGAATTCGCAGAACCATTCGGTGCAGCCGAGTGGGCGCGAATTGCCGGACAGTGGCATGACGCGGGCAAGGCTACTTTAGCATGGCAGGCATATTTAAGAAGAGCTCACGAGATTGATGATATTACAATAATTATCCTGATGGGATTGGTTTTATCGATGGTAAAATATTTTTATCGCTGGCAGGTGATGTTGAGAAAGCTGGTAAAGAAGTTAAAAAGGCAAAGGACTTGTCACCAGCAGCAAAAGCAAAAATTCTGGAGTTATTTATCGACAGCAAAGAAAAAGCGAATGCATAGAGAAGACTAAGAAGACAATGAAGACAGGGAGGGTAGGTCGATAAGGCGGACGATTTCCGCCTGCCGAAAGCCTGCCCCCTTGTCCTCCAAGTCTTCTCCGTCCTCTCTGTCCTCCAGCACCTCCCAAAAAAGGAGAAAACACCAATGTCGGATGGCTTCATCCCGCCGCACGGCGGCTACAAAGAACTGAAATCATACCAGAAATCACTGGTGATATTTCAGGGCACGAAATATTTCTGCAAACGCTTCTTTCGCTCCGACCCGAGACAGACATCCCAGATGGTGCAGGCCGCTCGCTCCGGAAAGCAGAATATCGCCGAAGGTTCGCTTGCGGCCGCCACCTCCAAACAAAGCGAGATTCATCTGACTAACGTCGCCAAGGCAAGCCTCGGCGAATTGCAGGAAGATTATGAAGACTTCCTGCGCGATAAAAAGCTGCCGATTTGGTTCAAAGATCATCCCTTGGCCCGAAAGCTAAGCGAACTATCGCGTCGGGCGCCGGAAGAAATATACGATACCTACC
>SLNM01000278.1 GCA_007133055.1 Lentisphaeria bacterium | reverse complement strand
CGTTCGATTGTATAATAGGATCTGAGTGACGGTACGATACTCAAAATAGAACGAAAGGAGTAATGATGAAAACATGCACGATTATTGCAATAACACTCGCTGTTCTAACAGGACAAGCACTTGCTCAAGAGCGATTCGGAGATTGGGTCTATTTGCGCAGTAGTGACCCGTTTGATGATTCTGATCGTAGTGCGGTTGCTGTAATCAATGATGACGGGCGGGCTCTCATGTTTAAATTGATGGATGACGGCCTTAACGTCATTTACTATTGGGACAAATACTTTGGTGGCGATAGTGACAATGATGTGATAGTCCGATATCGCATTGACAACAACCCGCCGTCAGGCGAGCAGTACTGGAGAATGCTTCAAGGCAATCGATCCGCATACATCCGGATGAATCGAGTGGCAGGCTTCATGCGGGAAGCTCGCACTGGAAGACGGATCGTTATAGAAGTCCGTGACCCGCTTGATGGGGAAAGAATAAGGAGTGAGTTTTCGCTAAATGGTTTGGACCGCGCTCTTCAAAGACTTAGGCCACGATAAGCCTCGCAGAGAGAATATCGAACCATCGTTTGCAGGCTACATTTTGCCCGCGGGCGGGCAAAATGCGCCTGAAACGTAACGTTCCCCCGCATAACCCACCTCCGATAAACTAAGCAACCCCCCTAGCCCCTGTCCGGCCCCCATCCGGCAGGGGCTTTTTCATGCCTGCGATCCTACGCCTTCCGTACCATTAACAGACCTTCCGCGTCAACCACATTCCCCATATAAACAAAAAGACTGACCACACCCGGGATTCCCAAGGGACAAGTCCCTTGAGCGGGTTTGGGCAGCGCCCAAGAATACAACCCCAAACAATAACAAAAAAAGGAAAACACATCATGCAAAAGGCAATCGAATCCGTTACACTGTACTACAGGTCCGGCAGCAGCGACAAGGTCTACCAGGCGAGCATCGAACCGGCTGGCAGCGGCAGGTTCCAGGTCGCCTTCGCCTACGGCCGACGCGGCACTACCCTGAAGACCGGGATCAAGACCGCCGCGCCCGTGGACTATTTCAAGGCCAGAGCCGTGTTCGACAAGGGACGCCGGATCGGCTGCGGCAACGTCACCATCCCCGCCGGGCGCGATATTCCCGGAGAAGGCTCGGTGGTCGAAGTCCGCTACCTGTACGCCTACCCCGAGAGCAACGCCCTCTACCAGCCGGTGTACCTCGGACCGCGCAACGATCTCGAACCCGCCGACTGCGAACTGGACCAGCTCCGCTACAAGGCGGCGTAGAAGAAAAGATCCTCCCGTAGGTCGGTTATCCGAGCCGACCACTGGGCCGAACAGATTTTCGGCCCTGCGGGGCTGCAGGCGGGGTAGGCCCGGCTCCCGTAATCCGAGCCTGCTCCGCCTGCGGCTTGCAAACCATGAAATGAATAATAGACTACTCTCATTAAGTCGGAAAAGGCAGGGGATGAGAGCAGGAGAAAAGACTTCTTGTCCCCTCCGCCAGGCTTCATAAAATGTTCAGTTTCGTTCACTATATGTTATGGCAGGAGAAATGACAGGAACTTACATCACGGACATCCGGCACTATCTTGACGATTCGTGTGAGTTGGCGGATATGCCCCCGGAAGCGAGAAGCCTTGCCAGTTTCCTGGTGCTCATCGTTGACAACGCAACCGAGAGCTGTTCGGGCGTTTTCCGGGACACACAAATCCGATGCCGATCTCAAGGCTGTCACGGGACCATCCTCGCGATGCTTGATTTTGGAACGGAGGAAATCCTGTGGCAGTGCCCGCTGTGCGGTCACCACGGGTTGATTCGTAACTGGCAGAAAACCAAATGGGATAGAACGGAGACATAATCGGGTGGCTAGTGATAGGGCCAGCCCCGGCTCCCACGCCATGCATAAAGGCGGGCGTCAGGCTTCACGGATTGCATCCTCGGGGAAGCCCCTGCAACCCGTCACTGTAGCGCAATGTCAAAACGCACAATCGCATAAAAACCTCATAATACCAAAATAAATCGAGCCGGGCTCCGTTCCGATAATGCTCCGCCGCTTTTCCGCCCTTGGGCTACCGCCCGGCGGAAGCGTCGGGCATTCTCTCCACTTCGCCACGGAGGACAGCCGAGCAAAGCGAGACAGGCTGCCGTCAGGCAGCAACGGAAGGCATTTTTCCTGAAGTGACAACGACGGCTATTCTGGAACTGCCCTCATAAGGCGGAAGCCTACGAAGATGTGGCGGCGGCCGGGGGCATCCCTGCGGCGGCGCGCCGAGCGGCAGCCCCTGGCGCTGCTGCCCCAGCCGCCGCCCCGGTTCACGCGGAGGCCACCCGACCGCGGGCCAAGCGGATCTTCCACCAGCCCCGCAGAATAGTCGCCGAACCAGTCGTTCACCCACTCCCAGACATTGCCGTGCATGTCGTACAGACCCCAGGCATTGGGGCGAAACTGGCCAACCGGCACCGTCGTCCGGCGGTATTCGCCCTTGCGCCCGCCGCCGTGCGGGTAGTTGCCGTCGAAATTGGCCATCGTCGCGTCCAGCGAGTCGCCGTAGTGAAACGCTGTCGTCGTCCCCGCCCGGCAGGCGTACTCCCACTCCGCCTCGGTCGGCAACCGGTAGGTGCCCCGGGGAACCCCTTCAAGGTCGCACAGCCTGTCCAGAAACTCCTGCACCATATCCCAGCTCACGCGCTCAACCGGCGCATCGTCGCCCGCATTGGAAAAGTGTGACGGATTGCTGCCCATCACCCGCCGCCACTGGCCCTGCGTGACCTCGAACTTGCCCATGTAGAACGCTTCGGTCAAGCGCACCTCGTGCCGGGGGTTTTCGCGGTTAACCCAGTCGCGATCCGCACCAGCCGCCACCGCCGCGTCCTGTTCGGCCTTGGTGCTGCCGCGCATGTAGGTGCCGGAAGGGATCAGGCGGAACACGATACCCGTCTCCTTCGACCGCACTTCCAGCGGCAGACCACGCTCGGCCACCGTTTGCCGCTGTCGCTCCTGCGCCTCGCGGCTGCCCGGCGCCAGGCCGTCCAGCGGTGCTAAAGATGCCCCCGTCACTTCGACCAGATCGGGCGGCTGATGCTGCTCTTCAAGCGTGGCGGCCACGGAACTTTCCCGGCAGCCAGACAGCAGCCCGATCAGCATCATCAACAAGCCGAGTGCAAGAATTGAAGCGCTGACAGAGGCAAGTGATCGTTTCATGACAAATTCCATCTCCTTTAGCATTGCTGGTTTGCCCACAGTGGACGGAGGACGCTTGGATTAGAGGAACCCAGGTGCTCCATCCTATCGCCTTCCGTATGTTGCCTAAGATGCAATGCCCATGCGGGCGCGTCAAGTGCGACAAGCGTTGGTTAAGGGATAGGAAATTGCTTTTCCGGAACCACGGCGGCAAGATAGTCCGAACTGTTGGAGATGTCTAGTAGGGTGGTGATTTTTGTGGGATTTGGCTGTCCGGCCCGGGGCTGGCGGGGGAAGACTGATTCAGACGGTATGTGAACAGTTTGTGAACGGTTTTTCGGCAAACTATTCACGGAACAGATTAAACCGCTGCAATCAAGCTAATTGCATTTCCCCCAACTGTTCACCAAACCCTTCACAGACCCTTCACAACCCTTCACGGTGGCTCCTTCAGCACCAGCAAGTGATAACCTCGACAACGTTGATAACATATCCGATTGCTCGTGGACAAAATCGGATTTCCAATTCAAAATCAGAGGGACTATTATCATTGTTGTACAATCT
>SLNM01000163.1 GCA_007133055.1 Lentisphaeria bacterium | reverse complement strand
TGCTGCATTTGACTCCATGACTTCGTGACTTGGTGACACCGGATTGACACTTCGGAGTCATGAAGACATGCAGTCACGAAGTCAAAAAAAACTGGAGTCGTCCGGAATCCTCTTTCCCGATCCCCGCGTGAGCGGTTACGCTCGCGACAAAGATGTCTCATGAGTCAGCGCTGCCAACTGTATTCGTGTCGGTTGGGGGTGGAGGGGCAGGCGCGATGCCGCCGTTTTCCAGGCGACAGACACGCGAGGCGCGGGCGGCGACTGAAAGGTCGTGGGTAACCATGACAATAGTGGCGCCGTCCTCCCGATGCAGCTTTTGCAGCAGGCGCATGATGGTGTCCGCCGCCTGCCGGTCAAGATTGCCGGTCGGTTCATCGGCCAGGAGAATTTGCGGTTCGTTGATCAGAGCACGGGCCAGGGCCGCCCGCTGCTGTTCGCCGCCGGAGAGTTCCTGTGGCCGGTGCCGCAGCCTCTCTTCCAGGCCGAACTGGGCCAGTAGGTTGGACGCCCTTCGATGCAACAGGCGGCGGTCGGTGGTGGCCATAGCCGGGAGCATGACGTTTTCAAGGGCCGTCAGCTCGGGGAGCAGATGGTAGGATTGAAACATAAAACCGATGGTTTGTCGCCGCAGCCGGGCCTTGCCGCCGGCGGAGAGTCTGGCCAGGTTGCGGCCTAAGCATTGAACGATTCCCCGGTTCGGTGTGTCGAGAGCGCCGAGCAAATGCAGCAGAGTTGTTTTTCCGCATCCCGACGGGCCGGTCAGCGCCAGCCACTCGCCCGGCTCTACCCGTAGGTCCAGTCCGTGCAGGACCGGCACCCGGCGGCTTCGTTCCAGCCGATACTCCTTGCAAACTCCAGTCAGCTCGAATACAGGTGTTTTATGCTGATTCATCATGCTTCCTCGGCCAGGGCCCGGGCAGGTTTAAGGCAGGATGCGTAAAGCGCGGGCAGGAGAGCGGCGAGCACGCAAACCAGGAAGGCCAGGCCGCCGATCATGGTCACATCTCCGGCGGTCAGCCAGGCCGGGATCCGGTCCAGGTAATACAGTTCCGGGGGGAATATCTCCCGCCCGAGCAGTCCGGCGATCATATCCGCCACCGCCTCCCGGTGGTGAATAATCAGCACTCCGGCCAGACATCCGGCCAAGGTGCCGATGGCGCCGATCATCATACCCTGGTATAGAAAAACCCGGGCGATCATGAGCGGCGACAGGCCAAGCGCCTTGAGAATGCCGATTTCCCGGGTCTTTTGGATGACCGACGCGATCAGCGTGCCGGCAATCGAAAAGGCGGCGACCAGGACGATGAAGAACAAAAGAAACATGGTAAGATTCTTCTCCACCTGGATAGCGCCGAGCAGCCGTTCGTTGCGCTCCTGCCAGGTGACGATGAAAAACTCCGGCAGTTGCCGGCGCAGCGCGGCAAGCTGAGGTTGCAGGTTGAAAGGGTCATCGGCCCGGCCCTTGATCGAGGTGGCGGTATCCCAGTCGAGCCCGACCAGCTCGGCCGCCTGGTCAATGTGCATGTAAACCATGTTGCTGTCCAGCTCGTGGATACCGAAGGAGAAAATCCCGGCCACCACCACTTCCTCGGGCAGATAGACCGTGTCAACCTCCTCGGTTCTCAGTCTGCCTTCCTCGTCCCATTCAATGTGCCGGGTCAGACGGCGGGGGGCATGGATCAGCAATTGGTCGCCGACGCGCAAGTTAAGATGCTCGGCCAGCGGGCTGCCAACCAGGATTTCCCCGTGCTCGATTTCAAACTTACCCTGGAGCACGCTTCTTTTCAGGTCGGTGATCATTGCTTCGCGGTCCGGCAGGATGCCAGCCATTGACTTGATTTCCATGCTCTCGCGGAATTGCAGCAGCACCAGGTCTTCGATGGCGGGGGCGGCTTTGAGTCCGACCTCCTGCATCGCTCTCATCACGCGCTCGGGATCGGCAATGACAGGCTGCCGCTCCGGATCCGCGATGACAGGTGGGGACGGAAAAACCTGCAAATGGGCCTGGACTCCGAGCAGCCTCTGGGTGATCTCCCTCTGAAAACCGCTGAAGACCGAGGTGGTGACAATCAGCACTGTCACCCCCAGAGCCGGGCCGAGCACGGAGAGCAGGGTGATCACCGAGGTCAGGGAGCGGCGTGGCCGCAGATAGCGGCGGGCCAGAAAGATGTCGGGCGCTTGACGCATGCTTTGGCTCTACTCGGAATATTCTTCGGGTTTGGGTTCAGGCACTGTGTCAATCACGCGGCGGATCAGGTCGTCGGCGGTGACACCTTCGGAATCGGCGGTGAAATTGGTGAAGATACGATGCCGCATGACCGGCGGCGCCAGGCTGCGGACATCTTCGCACGAGACATTGACCCGCCCGTTGAGCACGGCTCGCGCCTTGGCTCCGAGAATCAGGTTCTGGGCGGCGCGGGGACCGGCGCCGCAGTGGACATGCTCCCTGACAAAGCCCGGGGCGCCCGCCTCTCCCGGCCGGGTCGCCCGGGCCAGGGCGGTGGCATACTTGATGATGTGCCGGCTGACCGGCATGGCGCGAACCGCGGCCTGCAATTGCAATGTTTCCTCGGCGCTCAGCACCGACTGCGGCGCGCCCGTGGCCGCCACCGTAGTGCGGGCGACAATTTCCTCCTCCTCCTCTCGTTCCGGATAGGCCACCGCGATGTTGAACATAAACCGGTCAAGCTGGGCTTCGGGCAGAGGGTAGGTGCCTTCCTGTTCGAGCGGGTTCTGCGTGGCCAAAACGAAGAAGGGGGAGGGCAGGGGGAAGGTTTGATTGGCGATGCTTACCTGGCGCTCCTGCATGCTCTCCAGCAGTGCCGCCTGTGTTTTCGGCGGGGTTCGATTGATTTCATCCGCCAGAAGCATGTTGGTGAAGACCGGGCCGCGGATGAAGCGGAAGGATTTTTCGCCGGTTGCCTCGTTTACATTCAGCACTTCGGTTCCCAGGATGTCCGAGGGCATCAGGTCAGGAGTGAACTGGATGCGCTTGAAATCGAGCCGGAGAATTTGCGCCAGTGTACTGACCATCAATGTCTTGGCCAGCCCTGGCAGACCAATCATCAGGCAGTGTCCGTTGGCCGCCACGGCAACCAGGATTTGCTCGAGGATCGAGGTTTGCCCGACAATCACCTGGGCGAACTGCTCGGCGCTTCTTGGGTATACCGCCCCCATCCGGTTGATCTGCTCAAGCCCGGCTTCGGGGGAGAGGGGCGGGGTTGGTGCGCCCTTTGTCGCCACCGTCGGTGTCGGAGGCTGTATTCGGCCAGCGCTCCAGGACAGCTCCTCATGCCGGGCTTCGGTTGACTGCGTTTTATTTGATGGCATGTCAGTCGCCCTGGAAACTGCGGCGGACGCTGAGTGCGACATCTGTCCGCCGGTGCTTTCGGCGGCTTCGCCAGAAGGGGCGATAAATTGGAGCATGACTTGGTTGCCAAGGCGAAATCGGTCGCCGTGCCGCAGTTTCTCCTCGCTGATTTTGCGCTCATTCAAATAGGAACCGTTCTGGCTGCCGAGGTCCCGGAGAACCCATTCTCCGTTCCTTTGCTCCAAGCTGGCGTGCTGGCGGGAGACACTGTTCTCCAGCAACTGCAAATCACAGTCCTCCTGCCGGCCCAGGCAGGCACGGTCAGTTTCCAGCTCGAACTCCCGGCCCGAGTCCGGACCTTCAATGATTTTTAGTTTGACCATGGAAGTAAGTTCCAAAAAAAGAAAGGAGATATGACAACGAGCTTCAATCTACCGTTTCC
>SLNM01000308.1 GCA_007133055.1 Lentisphaeria bacterium | reverse complement strand
CCCCGCGAACATACATACCCACAGATTCTGCGGAAGACCCCTATTTTTTGCATGATGACTTCTCCCTTTCTCAACTTGATTAGTGAAGATTAGTGAGGGTTAGTGGTTTGATTTTTCCGTTTTCTCCTTGGCCAGGGTGTGCAGGTAGCGGCCGTATTCCGTCTTTCCCATCTTTTTGGCCAGCGCCAGCAACTGTTCGCGGTCAATGAATCGGTTGCGAAAGGCAATTTCCTCGAGGCAGGCGATCATGGTGCCCTGTCTTTCCTCGATAGTCTCAACGAAGGTGGCGGCCTGCAAGAGCGACCGATGGGTGCCGGCATCCAGCCAGGCCACGCCGCGGCCGAGGATTTCCACGTCCAACTGGTCTTGCTCCAGGTAAATTTGAATCAGATCGAGGATTTCCAGTTCGCCTCGTGCCGAAGGCTGCAACTGATTGGCGTAGCGGACCACCTGGTTGTCGACGAAATATAGTCCGACCACCGCATAGTTCGAGCGTGGTTCCCTGGGTTTCTCGATCAGCTTGCAGGGCCGGTGTCGGTGATCGAACTCAACGATCCCGTAGCGTTCCGGGTCTCTGACCGGATGAGCGAATATGGTGGCGCCGCAGGTGCGCCGGCCGGCTTCCTTGACCGCGCCGTGAACCGAGTTCCCGTAGAAAATATTATCCCCTAAAATCAGGGCCGCCGGCTGGCCGGCAATGAAGTCGGCGCCGATCTGGAAGGCCTGCGGCAGGCCGTCCGGCTTATCCTGCGCCGCATACTCGAAGCGCATACCCAGGCGCGAGCCATCGCCCAGCAGACGTTGGAAGAGCGGCAGGTCGTCCGGGGTTGAGATGATCAAAACATCCCGGATACCGGCCAGCATCAGAACTGACAGCGGGTAGTAGATCATTGGCTTGTTGTAGATCGGCAGCAGTTGCTTGCTGATCACACTGGTCAATGGTGCCAGCCGAGTGCCGGCGCCGCCGGCCAGAACTATGCCTTTGCGTTGCATGATAGGGGTCTCCTGATGGTTGACTCGGATAGTCGACCTACGCTGATGGTCGACTCGGATAGTCGACCTACGCCGATGGTCGACTCGGATAGTCGACCTACGATTTAGCCGTAGGGCCGGAATCCGTCCGGCCCATGGTCGAGTCAGATACTCGACCTACGATTTAGCCGTAGGGCCGGAATCCGTCCGGCCCATGATCGTAGGCTGTCATTCATTCGGGAGATTGTTGCCCCAACGGGGCATGATCAACGTAGCCCAGGGTTAAGCGAAACGCAACCCTGGGTTGGCATCATGAAAAAGAGTTGTGCCCTGAAGGGGCACCTCAACTCGATGAAGCTGAAAGATATACTGCTATTTTATCAACCACAGAATACGCGGAATATGCGAAAAGGGGGCAGTGGACAGTTTTAACAGAAGATCGCGAAGAACGCGAAGATATATTTTTTTGTTTTTTAATTCTGCGTATTCTGTGGTTGAAAATGTCTGTTGAGTAAGCTCAATTTTGAGGCGTACTTACAGCACGCATCTGGCTGTTGTTGATATCCCAGGGTTGCGCTTGCGCTTAACCCTGGGCTACGTTGAATTAGCCTTTCAGGCTATCAGGCTAAGGAAATGGGTTGCACGGTAAAACAGCGGCCACGGTCGTCCTCGGCTGAAACGGGAATGGTTGTACTACAATCATTCCGGCTGCGCCCGAACTTTTCATCATCGATCAGGACGGAGAAATAGGCATGATTGAAGGCAAAGGTGGACCGTAATCCGCTCTCGCGTGCCATGCCGTAGCCTTTGGCGAAGGCAGGTCGCCCGCTATCGTCAACCCTTTTCGGAGTCCTTTATTTTCGGCCGACGATTATCAGTCTCTAATCTTTTACCTTAATCTTCCCTGCCGACCTAGCCTGAATAATTCACGAGTCATCTACTGCGAGGCACCACTGCACACAATCTCAACAGCTTTTCGATCTTTGCCGTACGTCCAGTACGCCGCGACCGGCTTACGGATGCAAGCTGTTGATCTCACGCACACTGGCACCTCTCGCTACTAAGTTCATGAATTAATCAGGCTAGTATTATCAGACCAGTCCGGGTGTCTTTTGATTATTCGTACCGGTACGCCGACGGCGGTAACTCGCGGGGGCAAATCGCGAATAACCACTCCACCCGCACCGACCGTGCTCCATGCGCCAACCTTGGTTTGTGGGATAGTCGAACTGGCGATTCCCATAAACACGCCTTCTTCGACGGTGACGATTCCGGCCAGGCGCACACCCGGTGCCAGGTGGCAGAAGTCGCCGACCACGCAATCGTGGTCGACCGAGCAACTGGTGTTAAGGATCACGTGGTTGCCAATAACCGAGCGCGGCTGCACCACGACCCCGGCGAAGACGACGGTGCCGATGCCAATGGTTGCACTGGGATCAACCACCGCGCTCGGATGCACCGCACTCACCCATTGGCAGTCGGGGAACATGTTGACAATGGTATGGCGGGTGATGTTGTCGCCGATGCCGACGGCGGCCGGCCCGCTGAAATCGCGGGGCAGATCACAGACTTTGCCGCGTACCGGGACATTCATAATAGTGGTATTGAGCAGGTCGGGATTGTCGTCATAGATAGCGGCCACAGTGAAACCTTTGGCTTCCAGAGTGGCGATCAGAACCGCCGCATGGCCGCCTGCTCCGAGAATATGGACTTGCGTGTTCATTGTTTGGTCCTTGTCTGTGGTTTAAATGAGTAAAGCTATTTATTTTTGAACCACGGAAGACACGGAACTATAAGACAGAAAAATTGGGGACAAAAAAATGGGGCAGGGGAGCAATAGTGCCTTAGTTCTAAGCACTAACTGTTCCCAATATTTCTGTCCTTAATTTTTCTGTCTAATGTTCCCTGTGTTTATCTGCGTCAATCTGCGTTATCTGTGGTTTTTATGCTTTCCGTTCTCCTTTTTTTAACCACAGATTACGCAGATATACGCAGATGGGAATATATGCGTATTTTCTCGCCGCAGGCGATTAATATACCCCTTTTTTGTGGATTTTTGTGTTTCTTGTGGCCAATATTTATTTCTCAGCGTGCGTATTTCTGCTGGCCGATGCGCATGTTTTCGGGTAGCGGCTGTTCCTCGTCGAGATCAAGACAGCGCAGTTGCTCCGGCTGCTCCTCGCGGTAGCGGAAGCCGCTTTCCGGGCAGATCATAATGCCGTTTCGGTCGGGTGCGGGTAGTTTTTGGGCGTGCCGACTCATCCAGCCGCGCCGCCGGGCCGGTACGCCGGTCATCAGGGCGTAGTCCGGAACATCCCGGGCAACCACCGCGCCGGCGGCGACAAAGGCGTAGCGCCCGATGGTGACCCCGCAGACAATGGTGGCGTTGGCGCCGATGGTAGCGCCGCGCCGGATCAGAATTTTCTGGTAGAGCTGATGGCGGTTGATTTCGCTGCGCGGATTGATCACGTTGGTCAGTACGCAGGATGGGCCGAGAAAGACAAAGTCCTCGATTTCGACTCCGGCATAGACCGAGACATTGTTCTGTATCTTCACCCCGTTTCCGATGCTGGTATGGTCGGCGACATGGACGTTCTGGCCGAGGATGCAGTCACGGCCGATGCAGGCACCCGCCATGACATGTGAGAAATGCCAGATTCGGGTATTTTCTCCGACCTTCGCCCCTTCATCGATATAGCTTGAGGGATGGCAGTAGAAACTCATGGTGGTTGTCTCCGAGTATTATTTAATAGCCACGAAAAACACAAAAAGACACAAAAATG
>SLNM01000241.1 GCA_007133055.1 Lentisphaeria bacterium | reverse complement strand
CGGTGGAATTAACATCATTGCTGCCTGCGAAATATTCAGAATATGACGAGCCTACCAAAAATCGACTACAGTGAAGGGGCGTTTGACTTTATTGACGACCGCCGTCTTCTGTCTTTGCTGGAGGGCGGTGAGCCCGAGTTAAAGCAGGTTCGCGAGATAGTTGCCAAAGGATTGGAAAAGCGGCCGCTCAGCGTCGAGGAGACCGCAGTTTTGCTGCGGGCCACCGAGCCGGCTTCGGTCGAGGAGATTTTTCTGGCCGCCCGCGAATTGAAGCGGCAGGTTTATGGCAACCGCATTGTCTTGTTCGCTCCGTTGTATATCGGCAGTGAGTGCGTGAACGACTGTCAGTACTGCGCTTTTAGGGCGGGTAACCCGGCGGCGGTCCGACGCACTCTGTCCAAGGCCGACTTGCAGTCCCAGGTCGAGAGCCTGGAGAACAAAGGGCATAAGCGGTTGATCCTGGTGTTTGGCGAGCATCCTCGCTACACCGCCGATTTTATCGCCGAGGCGGTAAGGACAACCTACGCGGTCAAGTCCGGGCACGGCGAGATTCGGCGGGTCAACATCAATGCCGCTCCTCTCGACCGCGATGGCTTTCGCCGGGTCAAGGCGGCGGGGATCGGCACCTATCAGATTTTCCAGGAAACCTACCATCATCCGACCTACGCCAAAATGCATCCGCCATCGACTCGCAAAGGCGACTTCCTTTATCGGCTCGACGGGCTCGACCGGGCTATGGAGGCTGGTTGCGATGATGTGGGTATCGGCGCCTTGTTCGGGCTGTATGACTGGCGCTACGAAGTGCTCGGCCTGGTCTCGCACGCTCTGCACTTGCAGGAAAAATACGGGGTCGGCCCGCACACCATCAGTTTTCCCCGGCTGCGACCGGCCTGCGGGGTGGAAATCAAGCCACGCTGGCAGGTTGCGGACGCTGATTTTAAAAAGTTGATTGCCATCCTGCGGCTGGCCGTGCCCTACACCGGACTGATCTGCACGGCCCGTGAAACCCCGGCCATGCGACGGCAGGTGATGGCTTTCGGCGTTTCCCAGATCGATGCCGGCAGCCGAATAGAACTGGGTGGATATACCGAGGCGGGAGACGCACAGATTATGGAGCGCGAACAGTTCAGCCTCGGCGATATCCGACCGCTTGACACGGTGATCCGGGAATTGCTCGAGGACGGCTACATACCCAGCTTTTGCACCGCCTGCTATCGGCTCGGACGAACCGGCGAGCACTTTATGGAATTCGCCATCCCAGGTTTCATCAAGCGCTATTGCACACCCAACGCGCTGACCACTCTGATGGAGTACCTGGTTGACTATGCATCCCCGGAAACCAGGCGCGCCGGTGAACGATTGATTGAAATGGAAATGGCAAAAATCGAGGAGGCCCAGAGAGAAACACTGCGGCAGCGGCTCGGTGAAATCAAGCGGGACGAGCAGCGGGACCTTTATCTGTAACCTGATTCAGTGAAATTTCAGCGGCGGTGCAGATGCGCGGCCTGCCTGTGCGACCTGCCTGCCGCGCCAAGACACGCCTGTCTGCCGTCGCCCGGTGACAGGCAGGCGGCGCAGGCATGGCGCACGCAGACAGGCGGAAGGCGCGACGCTGTATAATGAAATTTTCGCCTATTTCGTAAAACTCACTCAGGAATAACAAGGAAGGACCTTAATAACGTGATCAAAGACTGGTACGAACAAGCAGGCAAGCGGATTGTTCTAGGCGCCGACCACGGCGGATTCGAGAAGAAGAATGAACTGGCGGCATGGCTGAAAAAGCATAGCTTCACCGTGCTTGACAGCGGCGCTTATGCTTTGCAGCCGGACGACGACTATCCGGAGTACGCCTGCCGGGTGGCTCGCGCCGTTTCTCTCGGCCAGGCAGACTGTGGAATTCTGATTTGCCGCAGCGGTATCGGCATGAGCATTGCCGCCAACCGCTTTCACGGTGTCCGCGCGGCTTTGGTCGATAACGCAGAGAAGGCCCGCCTTTCCCGCACTCATAACGCCGCCAACATCTTGGTGACCGGCGGCGACGGCATGAGCGACGACGATTTCATGCAGGTGGTTGAAACCTGGCTGGACACCCCGTATTCCGGGCAGCAGCGCCATACTCGCCGCCTGGCGAGCATCGAGCTGCTTTCTTTCGACGAAGTGGCCGGGGTGCGCGGGGTGGACCCGGAAATCGCCGCCGTCGTCGACCGGGAAAACCAACGGCAGGCGGACGGGATCGAGCTGATCGCCTCGGAAAACTTTGTCAGCCCGGCAGTGCGGGCGGTGGTCGGTTCCAGTCTGACCAACAAGTACGCCGAGGGCTATGCCGGCAAACGCTACTACAACGGCTGCGAATTCGTTGACCAGGCCGAAAGCCTGGCCATCGAACGGGCATGTCAGTTGTTCGGCGCCGAAGCCGCCAACGTCCAGGCGCATTCCGGCAGCCAGGCCAACATGGCGGTCTATTTCGCCTTACTGCAACCCGGCGACAAGGTATTGGCCATGAGCCTCGACCACGGCGGACATCTGACCCATGGCCTGAAAGTCAACTTCAGCGGACGCTTCTACAACTTTATCGGCTATGGCGTGGACCAGGACAGCGAAACTCTGAATTATCAGGAGATTGCCGAGACCGCACGCCGGGAGCGACCGAGAATGATCGTGGCCGGCGCCAGCGCCTATCCGCGCATGATCGATTTCGCTAAACTGCGCGAGATCGCCGACGAAATCGATGCCTGGCTGGTGGTCGACATGGCTCACATCGCCGGCCTGGTCGCCGCCGGTGTCCATCCCAGCCCGGTGCCGTACGCGGACGTGGTAACCTCGACCACCCACAAAACCTTGCGCGGACCCCGAGGCGGCCTGATCCTGGGGCGGGAGGACTTGATGAAGAAGGTTAACTCCCAAATTTTCCCGGGCATCCAGGGCGGCCCGCTTATGCATGTGATCGCGGCCAAGGCAGTCTGCTTCAAGGAGGCGATGACCGACTCCTTCAAGGCCTATCAGCAGCAGGTGGTGGCCAACGCCGTCCACTTGGCGGCGGAGCTGGAAAAGCAGGGATTCCGCATCGTTTCCGGCGGCACCGACAATCATTTGATGCTGGTGGATATGCGTCCGAAAAACACTACCGGCCGCGTCGCGGCCGACAGCCTCGACCGAGCCGGCATCACAGTCAACAAGAACCTGATCCCGTTTGATCCTGAAAAACCAACGATCACCAGCGGTATCCGGATCGGCACGCCGGCGGTGACCACGCGTCAGATGAAGGAGGCGGAAATGGCCCGCATCGCCGCCTGGATGTGCCGGGTGGTGGAGAATGTCGAGAACCCGAAGATCGAGGAGGAGACCAAGTCTGAGATCGCCGAATTCATGAAGCAGTATCCCCTACCTCAGTTCATCGGCTGGCAGTAGCCCGGTTTTTGAACCGAAAGGCTGAAACCTGAGGGATGAGGGCTGAAACCTGACACCCGAAACCTGAAACCTTTTCTTTTACCACTGATGGACACTGATGAACACTGATAGGAACAGGGGATTTTAACAGAAGCACGCAAAGATCGCGAAGGCTGGTAGCCCCAGAGGGGCGGCATCATCGTAGCAGGCCTGATTTCGTGAAAAGCCAGGAAAAATCATAGCCACGAAAAACACAAAAAGTCACAAAAAGTGGCATGGCCGCCGGAGATTCCGGTCGCGCAGCGAGCGTATGGCATGTCGCGCCGTAGACACGAAGGAGGAAGGCCGGTGGTCTCCACCGGAAAGGACTG
>SLNM01000058.1 GCA_007133055.1 Lentisphaeria bacterium | reverse complement strand
TGCGGCATCTGCGGCGAACATGGCGGCGAGCCAAGCTCGGTCAAGTTCTGCCACCAAGCCGAACTGGATTACGTCAGTTGCTCGCCCTTCCGAGTGCCGATCGCCCGTTTGGCCGCCGCCCAGGCGGCTCTGGAAGAAAACGGCGGCCAGTGACCGGCAGAGCCAAACTCCATAAAACGTGGTTTTGGCTCTACGGGGAAAAATAGAAATGTGCGCTGAAGGCGCACCGCATAGATGAAAGATATGTGTGGCTAACTTGGCTCGTGCATCAATCAGGTTAGGCATCTCCGGGGCAGCATTGTTTGGCCATGAAAAAACCAGTGTTTACATATCCCGATCACCCGCCATCATGGCTTGATCGGTGGCCGGACAAAGTGGCGATTGATCGAATGTTTCCGCTGCGCCTGCGGGTAACCGCCAATCGCATTGGCAGCCGCGAGGCGATTCGGCGATTGCACTGGAGCGACAACACCCTGGAGCTGGACATCGGCAGCCAGACACCGGTTTGGCGCTGGCGGGACAAGCAGTGGCGCCTTTCCTGCACTTGCGGCTACCCCGGCGGCGCCTGTGTTCACAACTATTTAGCTGACTTTTTTCTGCGCACAGTCTGTCACTGCGAGGGCTGGCCGCTGCCGGGCGCCGCATCCGAAACTGCTTCCCGGCCCGGATCAGCGGAAGGCTTGGTTCAGGCCGCCCCGGCCGAGCCAGCCCGGCCACCGCAGCGGAAGCCTGCCTCTCCGCCCCGGCAAGATTCGCCGACACTATTCTCGAACGTGTCCAATCAGCCTGCGCCGGCCAGGAGCCCCTCGGACCCCCGACTCGAAATAGAGGTCGACTTTCATGTCCATCCCGGCCGGGTTGCCCTGCGCTTCTACCAAACTCAGAATGAGAAAAGACGTCTTCTGCGTTTGCAGGAACTATACAACCTCTCATTGCAGGCACGTTCATATGCGTACCATTCTCAATGGTCGCAGCAGGACACCGCGTTTCTGGAGTGGTTTCGCGAACAGTATAAGCCGCGGCCGCGATACCAATACTCCTACTACGCATATCCCTATCGACCGCCGGTCAGAGAAATCCGCGAGGATGATTTTCCCGAGCTGGAGCTGGCCATCAAGCAAAACCTCAGGCTGCTCAAGATGTTCGAGTCGCGTTTTAAAAAATGGCAGAAACACTGGCGGGACACGCCCGGCCGCTTCATCGAGAGAGAATCGCAGCAGCCACTGCATCCGGAGGCCACACAGTGCCGTCTGCATTTCGAGATCTTTCCCGAGGACGACATGGTGCGGATTGCCGCCATTGTCAGCCTGGTCGGCGGCGGCCGCTACCAGTACCACGAAATATTCAAGTTGCTGTCCGAGGGCCGGCGGCAGGTCATTGTCGATGGCCGGATGCTCGATTTCAAGCCGCCGGTGGCCTGGAGAATACTCAATGAATTTTTTTCCCGCAAAGCGCCGGGCATTCCCCGCCAGCACGTTCTGCAATATTTGCCGACCATTATTGAAAACCGGTTTGACCTGCTGCACGGCGATTTAATTGAACGAAGAATTGAAAGCAGCCACTCGCCTCGCCTGCAAGTGTCAGCCGAGGGCGGCGATCTGCTGCTTCAAGCAAGCATTGGCCAGGCTGCCATCCATCCGGAGGGGGTGCCGGCCGACAAACTGCGAGAGAGCCCGGGAGGGCAGCTGCGGATTGCCATTTATCAGTCGCAGGACTTGCCGAAGGTGCAGGAGATGATGGCCGGGCTGTCTCTGGTGCGCACCGAAAAAACCGGAGCCTACCGACTGCCGGGAAAGCCCGAGTCGGCAGCTCGCTTTCTCGCCCTCTGGCAGAATCTTCCGGCCACAGTCGAGAAAGAATATTCGAACGAGCTGGCACCGCTGCTTGACCCCGGCATTGCACTTCGCCCTTGTTTGAAACTGAAGCGGGGGCCGGTTTACATTGATTTGCACCTGACCTGGAAGCTTGGCAGCCTACCGGTGCAGGACAGCGATTTGCGCAGAGCCGCCAGCGCCGAGCCACCGGTTGTCCGCGCCGCGTCAGGACATTGGCTGACCATAGACCCGCAGGCATTCACCGAAACCCGACGAATCCTCGGTGCCGCCGGATTCGGCCAGCAGGAACGACTGCGACTGTTCTGGCCAGATGCACGCTACCTGCTGCTGGACCTGGAAAAACGCGGACTCGAGTATGAAGTGCCGAGCGAAAACCAGGCGGTTTGGGAGGAGCTGGTTAACTGTCCGGAACCGGAGCAACTACCCCTGCCCAAACCGCTGCAACCAGTCATGCGTAAATATCAAAAACAGGGGTTCGCCTTCCTGGCCGACCGCCTGCGCTACCGGATCGGAGCCATTTTAGCCGACGACATGGGGCTGGGCAAGACGTTGCAAGTTCTCGCGCTTATTCAGGCGCTGCGCCAGGAACTCGATGGCCAGAGCGACCCCAGCCAACGCCCACCGCAAACGGCGGGCGGTGCCTCCGACAGGAAGGCTTTGGCGCTGGTGGTCTGCCCCGCCTCAGTCTCTTCGGTCTGGCAGGAGGAGTGCGCCAAGTTCTGTCCGGACCTGAAATGCGCGATCTACGCCGGATCGCCCGAACAGCGGCGACTGCTGCTTAAGGAGCGCGGCTGGGACCTGCTGATCGCAAACTATGCCCTGGTGCGCAACGACATCGATGTCATCGCCCAAACCCGTTTCGAGCTGGCGGTGCTGGACGAGGCGCAGCAGATAAAGAATCCCGAGGCGCTGGTCAGCCAGGCGGTCAAGCGTTTGCAGACCGAACAACGATTGGCCCTGACCGGTACGCCACTGGAAAACCGACTCCTTGATCTGTGGTCGATCATGGACTTTCTCAACCCCGATTTTCTGGACTCCCAGAACAATTTTATCAAGACCTATGAAAGCACCGACCGGGCGGCCGAGCTAGGCCGATTTGTGGCGCCGATCATGCTCCGGCGCACTAAGAGCATGGTAGCGGCCGAGCTGCCGCCACGCATCAGTGAAGTTATCCGTATCGAGATGGGCGAGCAACAGCGTCAGTTCTATGACCGTCTGCTGGCTGCCAGCCGGGAGAAAGCGGGGAAAAGCAATACCGCCATCGAGATTCTTGCCCTGCTCACCCGCTTGCGACAAGCCTGCTGCGATCCGCGCCTGATTCAAGAGCCAAGCCATCGGACCGAGGATTCGGCCAAGCTGGAGACCCTGCTGGGGATGGTCGAGGAACTCCTGGCCGAAGACCACTCGATCCTGATCTTCAGCCAGTTCGTCGGTATGTTGAACCTGATCGAGGAAGCACTGCGCCAGCGCGACCTGAACTACGCCAAGATTACCGGTCAAACTCCGGTGCAGAAGCGCGGCGAGATTGTCCGAGAATTCAACCAGAACGAGAAACCCGGGGTGTTCCTGCTCAGCCTGAAGGCCGCCGGCACCGGCCTGACGCTGACTCGGGCCGACTACGTCTTCATCTACGACCCCTGGTGGAACCCGGCGGTCGAAAACCAGGCCATCGACCGAACCCACCGCATCGGGCAAACCAAAACCGTGGTCGCATATCGACTGGTCACCGCCGCCACCGTCGAGGAAAACGTCATGCGCCTGCAAAAGGAAAAGGCGGAGCTGTTTGACGCCGTGGTCGGCGACAGCCAGTCCGCGGACTACTCCCCCATGGCCAAACTAAGCACCGACCAGCTCCGACAACTGCTGGACTGAAATGTCCAGACTCCCCCGTAATCGTCCCCCGTAATCGTCCCCCGTAATCGTCCCCCG